>CAZOSN010000010.1:0-27853 GCA_964582405.1 uncultured Oligoflexales bacterium
ATTTGAGATCCCTTCCAAGGCGTCACAGAATTATATATTGTTTCGGGCGGATAAAAAGTGGCGGAGAGAAGCCTGGGTTTTTAGAACTGAGTGTATCGCGTGGTTTTTTTTGACATCTGGCTGTAATTAAAGAATATTTTTTTGTTTCGACATGGTGATGCCTTTGTTCTCGCAGCCCGCTTTGAAATGTTCTCACATGATTTTCTTGTTCTCGCAAGTTCTCACATATTCACATCATGGCACCTAAGCAAGATGAAGCCGCGCCGCTGAGCCAACCATAGTGCTACTAAGAGATTTCTTGCCAGAACGGATCGACCATTCCTCGGCCAAATACTTGCATTTGGTACGAGGTTGGAATCTTGAGTACCCGTTTTTGTTCTTCGCGGTAGGATTCAATAAGTTGCTTTTCGATTTCTCTAAATCGTTGAACCCACCACCGAAAGTCAACTGAATCTTCATCATATTTCCGCAAGGCTCGCGTCATGAGCCAATGATACATACACCATGCATCAAACCGATCAGCAAGCGACAACGCCGTGATGTCGCGCCTAAATTCTTCCAGGCTTTGGTTGGCATCAAAGTGAATAATCGTTCCACCTCTTGTAATTCCAATTCTCATACCATTGAACTCCGACGATTGTGAGTTGCATCGTTAGCATAACTGAAGATCTATTGATAGAGGGCTAAAAAGATGTCAGGCACGGACATGCCACACATGTGCCGCGAGTCACTAAAGTTCAAGCTCAATAATCCGATAACCTGGACATGACACTAGAAGACTTTAAATCAAAATATCGTGAATTTCTATGCGACATAGGGCTTTTAAGCTGGCACGAAGATCTCGAAGAAATTGGGCTTCCACCGCGGGATGTTGCGGGAGGTTTTTGGCAAAAAGATATCCCACGCCTTTTGAGATTCTGCCGCGAAAATAAGTCCTACCATATCGTTTCATTGTTGGATCCAAGCGGTTACGCCAATACTTATGTACCCGGCTGTAGAACCTACTTCATAGCCGAAGGCAACCCCGACCCTACACTTAGCATCACCTGGCCACAAGAAGCCCTTGATAGCCTATTTTCAAACTTCGCGGGCGACCTGGCGGAACTTTTAAAACCGCATCCCGACGGCAGACTTATCTGCGACCACATCTACTCACAGGAAGACTGCGAATGCTGCCAAAGGACCTATTTCCGTTCTAGGCGGTGACGCTGCCATTCCCTTAAACCCCAGCTATAAGCGAATCGAGCGACGACAGCTGTGCGAGCAAACGAGCAAAATAGGTCGCCTGTTTGTAATTGGGGATGAACTTGACCAAAGGCTGCCGAGTGGAGAGCAGTGACTTCTTTCATGGTCCAAATAGGATCACTTCACCTAGACGAGTGCAAGTGGCTCCCGCTACAATGAACACCAACAAACCTGATCAAAGTACCTGATCGGGGTTGGAATTTTGTCGTTCTATTGTATTTGACATCGCAACGCCTCGCAGCTGCTGATTTCTGCTTCGCCGGTCCAGCCCACTGTCACTGTGACCTTTGCCGATGCTGTGTAGGACCTTTATCCTGCCTAAGCTCAACTTTGGCGCTGGCTGGGAAACCACCTTTTCACTTCCATCGTCCATCGATTCAGTCGCCCTAATCAACCATGTTCGGCTTGGTCACAAGGCGAATCACTGGACCTCGCTCGACCATTTGGATCTGCACCCTATCTAGGGCGCCCTGGATAGCTTCCATCGCAAGATCTTTGCCGATCTGCTGTGTCGTCACTTCAAAATCTTTGACTTCTTCATCCAGTCCTTTCTCAAGAATGACGTTCTTGCCAGAGATTTTGACCATGCACCGCAGCAGAGACCACTTATCGGTATTGGTTTCAAATTCCAAAGTCACTTTTCCTGATTCATCGACCTCGCAAACATTGTCATTGACGATTAACTCGCCGCAGGCAGCATCTAGACCTAAAGAGGCTACCGATGGACCCAACACTACAGCGAAAAATCCGAAGGCTGCGAGGGACAGTGTGCGGCGCGACTTTCCATTAAGATGTTTCATAGCTTGCATTCTCCTTCCAATAAATGAGTTTGACACAAAAAGACCGCTATAAACCAAGTCATGACGCGACTCAGTTTGGGTAGCCAGACGCAATAAGAGGCTGCCGTATTCACGCCGATTCAGACCTCGACTCAATACCAATTCGTCGCAAGAAAGTTCCATCTCCTCGCTGAAAGCACGAGCTAAAATATGAATAAACGGCGAAAAAACCAGCAGGCCCTGAATCAGCGTTCTGAGTATATGGACCAGATAGTCGTGGCGTCGAACATGCTCCATCTCGTGTTGCAGGACCAGCTGCCATTCCGTAGGGCTTAGTTCGGTATAGGTGCTACGTGCTATTAAAATCATCGGGCGAAAAATCCCTATCGTGGCAGGTGGGATTTCGTCCTGCAGCAGGATGATAGGAACTTTTTGGTGAACAAATCCTTGTTGTCCGCGCCTCACTATTTTCCGAAGTTTGCGCCAAGAGGACACAAGACGCCACACCCAGCAGGTTACGGCCAAGCCATACAGAGCGATGAAGGTACCCGCTAGCCAAGCCAAGAGCGATAGGGAGTTCTCGACTACAGGCCTTAGATTCAGTGCGGTATTCAAGATAGCTGTATGGGGCACCGCGCTAACTTTTTGCGTTATGAAGCTGGTCCACGGAAAAGACAGAAAGGGCAGGAAGAGTACAAACAAATAGGCGAGTTTGAGAAAGCGATAGCGGTCTCTAGCTTGCTGCATCCGAGGGCGTAGAACCTGATAGAGCAGCAGCATAAGGCTGGTGAGAATCAATTCTGTCAGCACCCAAGCTAGGCCTGCCACAATGAATGAAGTCATAGGTCCTCCAATAGATTTTTTAACTTATGGAGGTCTTCTTTGCTTAGGTTTTCTTCCTGAATCAGATTGACAGCGAGGTCATAGGCATTGCCACCAAACACGCTACTAACAAGGCGTTTGAGCGCGGAGCGCTTGTACTTGTTTGCCTTAAGCAGCGGGGAGTAGCGATAGGCTTTGCCATCCGGTTTATGAGCTAAGACCCCCTTCTTGGTCATGGCCTGCAGGGCGGTTAAAAGTGAAGTATAAGCGGGTTTGGGTTCACGCGGAAACCGCTTAAGAATTTCATTCACGGTGAGAGGCTCTTCCTCCCACAAGATCCGCATAATCATGAGTTCATGTTCGGTAAGATTGCTGCTCGCCGGTCTAGCCATCGAGGCCTCCCAAAATCAACTAGTTTATTAGTAATTGTATCGGAGGGGGTCAGCAAAAATCAACTAGCTTACTAGTTGGCTTGGTCGGGTAGAGGCGCAAGGATTGTTTTTCAAAACAGGTGACTACAGCTTATTTTTTACGGGAATATTTTTTTCTAGCGCGGGCCCTATGCTCCATAGCGCTCAACCTTGGAATCTTAAAAAGCGATATATCTGAGACGTATTCGAACCGAACTAGGAGACTTAACTATTCATTATCAATTAGAAAAACCATTCGCTAGACTGGCGTCATGGCACGAGAACAAGGAGTGGCGGAGAGAGAGGGATTCGAACCCTCGGACCAGTTTCCCAGTCGCATCCTTAGCAAGGATGTGCATTCGGCCACTCTGCCATCTCTCCAGACTACACGGAGGAACAGGGATTCGAACCCCGGGTGGGTTGCCCCACAACGGTTTTCAAGACCGCCGCCTTAAGCCACTCGGCCATTCCTCCAGAATAGACTCCCTAGTTTGGGCCCCGTGTTATAACATGTCATACATTGAATGCAAATCAATTTCTTAATAATTTGGTCACAGCACCAATTTGTGATTGTTTATAAAAAATACCGGAGAGATCTCCCATGTCTGTATCTTTTATGTCACTGCTATTTGCTTTGATTCTTTTTTCGAGCCTGGGCTGTGCGACTCGCGATGAACTTTCGAACGAACAAAATGATTCCTGCCGGAAGCTAGCTGATGGGATTGATTGGGACAACGAAATTGCGACATTGAACACGATTAGTAAGCTTTTCAATGCACGGTGCTACTCATCGACAATTGTGATTGGCAGCGAGGCTCGCGCTCGCTACCGCCACAAGAATTACAATATTCTGCGCGAGGCCATGGAGCTGTTTCTTCCTGAAGGGGCCGTTACTGACTATGTTATGGAAAGCTATGAAAGAGGGTATCTTAGTTTCATGATCGGCCTTTCTTATCTTAAGCTGAACAAGGGGAAGGAAGTCCCTGTTGAGCTGAATAGGCTCTATCAAGAAGAGACAGCTGATATCTATAATCATGGCGAGGATCCGGTCAACACGTTGCTTCAGGCTGTTATGTGGGATAAATACCCCATGCACGGATTCTCTTCCCGACCGTTCTGGCTTAAACTAACTGAAAACAAACGCATCGATCCGAGCTGGCGCAAATTTGCTATGAGGCGACTTAATGCAATCGATGCCAAGCAGCCCACCCCGCAGTGGCATATTGCAAGAATTGGTAAATTCCCTGAGCTTGATTGGAGTATCGATCTATTCAACGGCAAGAGCGGCTATTTTCGAATCGCACCTAAAACGGCCTTTGTTGAAACCTGTGCCGATAGCTCAAGCTTGTTGGTTCCGACCAGCTCTTGGCTAGGTAAAATCGCAATTCGCCATGCACAGAGTTATCATCCCCTCGTCAACGCGAAGACTTGGATTCGCTTGCCCGTCGGCATTTTCTACGGTGTGAGTACTGTTGCAGCGGGAGCCGCTATCGTGGTCGGGGGATGTGGCATCGACATAAAAACCAACTCTCATCTGTGTGACTTAAGTATCAAAAGCGGAGTGGCTGTCATGGCAAAAAGCGGTGATGTGACCGAGTTTGTTCTCGAACCCGATCTCCGTCATTGGGAAAATGTCCCCTCGGCTATCTTGATCACGACCGACAGAGAACAATCCAGCTGCCAATCGGTGCTCGCGGAAAAAGCCGTGCCGATATTATAGCCTTCTCGCCTGTTTAAAAAGAATTGACCGTTTTGAAGCAGGCTCTAACCCGACTGCGTTAAGTCGGGGAATGCAAGGCGCGCGGCAGGGAAAAAACCGCAGTTTACATTTGGGTAAATGAGGATTTTTTCCCTGCAAGCAACGCAGCAATCATCGACTTAACGCAGTAGGGCTAAATGAGAGCGGCCACCACTTTGCGTGCGGTTTTACCAGCCAAACGTTCGGCAAGAAGAGGAAGTACTAATTTCGATGCGAGCAGTGCGATTTCGCGCCAGGGCAGCGTAGTTTGGCGCTCAAGATTCTTGATAGGAAATCCTGACTTTACCGGAAGGCCCCAAACCCCTCGTAAAACGCCTTGCCGGTTCAGCAGGGTAATAATAGTTGCTCCCTGAATTCGTGCCGAATCAAAGCAGATCGTCACGCTTCGGGCCAGCGGCTTGTGATGAACATCCTTGATACCCGGTTGGGTCCGTAGGGCCTCGATCGCTGGGTGCATCGGATCATTGAACGCCGGCGCACAAACCCTAAGTCTACCCGGAAGCTGATGGATAAAGTAGCTCATGACTCGCCCATGGAATGTTTTGGAGATGGTAAGAGTTTAGCGAGAAAAATGCAAAAAGGGAAGTTAACGTTTCCGCTGCACTTCCCTCTTTTTCGAGAAAAAAAATTTCTCATGAGAAAAAAACGAGATCATCCATCTGCTTCGATCGGAGGAACTGGAACTTGCATGAGTATTGTCAAAGCCTGCATTGCCATCGGCAATCCCGCAGGCAAAAACTTGCCTCGTCGCCACTGGTATATCGATAATCCGACTAATCCGAAAGCCGACAGTAATTTGAAATCCATTTCACGAGCGGTAGCCTTCTGAATAGCGCCGTCCCATGCCTTGCCGATCCTTGACATGGAGTCGCTCACTTCCGCGCTTGGCACACGCCTACGAGTATGTTGCGGGGCTCCTATCGAAATCCCGCTGATTTTCTCTAAAAAATGCACGAGATCATTAAGGTCGAGGGCATGGTGAACCACCAGTGATCCGCCATGTGAATCGTAGCGGACATTGATTATTCCTTTGCGGATTTTCAAATCATGCTGCCATTTAGAAATTTCAGATATACCCGCTGGTTTTAATTTGAACCTTGTCCTTCCCCTGGTATGGTGCGCCAGCGCAATCGTTGCGGTCATCCTTTAGCCTCCTTTCGTTTGGCAACCGGCACAGCTGGTTCCGGATGAACCCCGCCGCCTTCACTTTCCATAGCGGTTCCTGCCATATGATTAGCGGACATTTCGGCCTTGGCTTCTGCTACCAAGTCTTCGAAGGTTTCACCAATATTTGCTAGGGACTCCTTCAGCCTCGTGACTCCTATCACCGCCGTTTTTATCACAGCCTTGATTGCCGGCTTGAACATGACGCCTCCCGCGCCGGCAATTTCACGGGAAAAATAGCCCGTACCAAATCCCGCTAGAAATCCTAAACCAAAACTTGCTCCATTCATTCTAAGCCCTCCTACTTGTTAAGTTTGAGCCGCCAAATCTGTTGATCGCTTCATTAAGTGCAAACGGCACTAGTGCCCCGAACCAACTCTTGGCATAACCATCAAACGGAAGATCATCTAACCCCAAAAACTTCTGACATACCGACCAGCGGGATGAGAGAATCTGCATCCCAAAACACGCGGCAAGAGTTGCACCGAGATAAGGATTGGGCCTTGTTGAGTGATTGTGAAGACCCAGGGCATAGAGAAGCTGGCCACTGGCGAGAGTTTGAAACGCTGCAGTCGTCGCTCTACGGGAACCCCCTTGTTGCTCCTCAAGCAAATACGTTGCTAGTATCCCGACTGTCTGAATTACGACTTCGCGTGCCATGATTTGCGCCTCGGCGCCATCGAATAGATCGCGTCCGATGTCGTCGGGAGGCCTGGTCATGGCTTCCTTCACGGGGGGATCCAGCGCCAAGGCCATTCCAGGAAAAACGTCGGTCAGCAGATTGATCCACAGAAGGAGCGCTGGCGAGAAAGGATGTCGGTCCTTGATCACGAGAGCTGACGCGGTCGTCATGATTTCGGTTGCATTGGTCACGAGCAAAAATCGGATGGCTTTCTTAAGATTTGCTCTTACGGTGCGCCCCTGTCGTATCGCCTCGATCATGCCAACTAATTCATCGTCAGCGAGCGCGATATCGGCTGCATCGCGGGCAACCTGAGTGCCGCTTGCTCCCATCGCGACTCCAATGTTTGCGGCCCTGAGGGCCGGGCTGTCGTTGATTCCATCTCCGGCCATGGCAACGACATGCCCACCATTCTGCAGCGAATGAATGATTTTTAGCTTATCTGATGGTGTAACCTGTGCAAAAATATCGGTACAAGCCACCGTCTGCACCTCGTCGGCCAAGTGTCGATCTTTGCTGACATCGACGACAGTGAGTGGTCTATTGGAGGCAAGTTCCAGTTCCTGGCCCAAGGCCTTAGCGGTGGCGAGTTGGTCCCCCGTTATCATGTGGATTCTGATCCCCGCCGTATGAAATTGTTCAATGACATTGCCGATGCCTTTCCTCAGAGGATCTTTAAGACCAACTAGTCCAAGCCAAATCAAGTTTTGCGGTTCCAGCGGATCCTCTGGTCGTTCGGATTCAAGGAAAGCGAATGCGAGGACTCTCAGACCAAGGGCTGCCATGGTTTGATTTTGCCGTTCTAGTCGTTTGCGCCATAGGGGGGTGAGTGGTCTTTTTTCTCCGTTTTTACTCAAATAGAAAGCGCATAGTCCGAGCACGGCTCGTGGCCCACCTTTTAAGGCCATAAATCGCGAACCGTCACGGCGCTCATGGGTGGTTGCCATGTAGTTAAAACCTTCTGATCTAAGGCGCTTCTGGATTTTGCGCCAAAATTGGCGGTAGTGCAGGATATCGATGCCCGAGCGAAGCGCTAAATCGAGCAGGGAGTTTTCCGTGGCAGATCCATGGAAGTTGTACCCGGTATTCGTAACTTGCCATTTCGATTGATTGCAGAGACCTGCAACGATCAGGAGTTTCACGATGTTCTCATCATGAATCTTCCCGTCGATAGCGCCTTCAATTAGTGGGACCTCCCCTCGAGGCAGAACCAATTTATCCGCTACCATGCGATTTCTTGTCATGGTCCCGGTTTTGTCGAGGCAAAAATGCTGGACCGCTCCCAAAGCTTCGAGCGCGTTGAGATCACGTAGGATGACGCCAGATTTCTGCAATTTCTTGGCGCCGAAGGCAAGTGTGATCGTTCCTATGGCTGGCAAACCTTCTGGAATTGCAGCGATTGCCAAAGAAACGATTGATTTGAGCGATGCTGCTAGGCTCCTGTTGCGCCAGAAATCTAACGCAAGCATCATCCCGCATACTATACCTGAGGTGACCACGGCCTGATTCCCCAAACGGTCCAGCTGCCGCTGCATCGCGGTGAGCGGTTTTTGCGCGCGCGCCGCAAGGGCTTGTATTCGTCCAATTTGCGTTTTTTTCCCTGTTGCTATCACAACCGCGATCGCGCTGCCATTGGTTACGACAGTACCGGAAAATACGGTGTTCTGCGGCAATGAGGCTTCATCGTAAGGGGAGCTTGAACGTTTCGTCACAGGGAAACTTTCTCCGGTTAGGGCCGATTCATCGACCATTAAACCCTGTGTCTCAATCAGAATCATGTCGGCAAATAATTCTCCTGGTTCGATACGTACAATATCTCCGACGACCAACTCATGAGCTGGAATCCATCGGCTTTCCCCTGCACGGCGAACTTTGACCATCCCTTTGTCTGGATTTTGAAGGGCTCGAATGAGAGATTCGGCCTGAAACTCCATACCAAAGCCCAATCCTCCGTTGAGAGCAAGAACCCCAGCAATCAGGATGGCATCGCTAACACCTCCTGAGAGAAGCGAAACAACCGAGGCTCCCGCCAAGAGCCCCACAGGAAACGAGCGAAACTGATCAGTTAGGAGCGATAGGGCTGATCTTCGCATGGGATCAGGCAAGCGGTTTTCGCCAAAACGATCTCGCCTCCTCATGATCTCCTCATCGGTGAGACCAGCTAGCGACGAATGCAGCTCGCGCAAGGCGGTCTCGCCGCTTTGGTAGGACATCTCAGTGCGATCGAATGAGTCGGGCCGCTGATGTGAGTTTCCGAATGCTGCCCTGCCTTCGATACTTGTCAAGATATTTTGGCCATTCAGCCTTGTAGCAATGGCATCTATCATGACTTCCAAGATTGATTCCATAACAGAGGAAGTATCTTTCGGAATTGGCCGCAGGATGGTTAACGTTCCGGTTAATGGATTAGCAAAAACTTGGTCATCATGGCTCAAGTCGAGCAGTCGAACTTCCAGAAATGTTTTGATATCGGGAGAACGACGTAAGCCTCGAACTCTGAATCGCCAACGATGAGGGCTTATGTGGGCCACCGAAACGAGATTTCGATGTTCCATAATCGCGCGGATGTCCGAATGCTGCATTGCTGAGATTGGCATGCTTTGCCTCGCTGACCCAAAAAATGCAAGTAATCGTTGACGAGAGCAACAGATCAGCGACTGCAGGATCTATTCCAAAAAAAATTAAATACGCCGGGGCCAGGGATAGAAGTTGAGACAGGACATTGTTATGGGGAAAAGGGTGATTTGCCACAACTCTTGTGGAGGCAAATCACCTTATGGTCAAGACGAGAAGATTTCGTTGCGCGAAAGCAGATTCTACCAACCTGGGAATCCAGCAAACGAACACGGCTCAGTGCTTTAGAATCCAATCATGATAGTAGCGAGCGTCTGTGTAGTTTGCGACCATGCCGAGGCAGTATCCGCCGATTTCAATACCTGTGGAAGTAGCACCCATCAATTGGTACTCACCGTCAACCTGGATATAGGCAGGACCTCCGGAATCGCCGGCACACGCGCCTTTGAATAACTGACCAACTGAGAATCGCTGGATATTGCCATCGAGAGTTTTAAACATGGTCTGCACCTGACGGAGAATGCCAGTATCATTATTGTTTCGGTTTGACGTGATGCCATATCCTGCGAGGTCAATCATAGAGCCTGCCTCTGGAGCTATATCGGTGTCTGCGATGGTCGCCACTTTGGCCAGAGCAGGTGCATCTTCCGCGAGAATAATCACGCCGATGTCGTTGGGCGGGGTTGTCGGTTGGGGTGATAGCGTTTCATTGGGTGACCAATCTGGGTGGGCGATGACTTGAGCCGCGCGGCGCCAGTTGCCCTGTTGAGAAACTTTGGTGTCGAATGAAACAACATAGTCTGTCGCCTTGGGTAGAATATACTCCGGTAATTTTTTCTTAGTCACCTCATCAAATTTTTGAATGCAATGCGCTGCCGTGACAACGATGCGTCGGCCTACGAGCGTTCCCGAACAGAAAGATTTGCCGTTAGCGAGATGAGTTCCCTTACCTGGCGTGACCTCATAGTCTGTGGTGATAGCCACGGTCGACCAGCGGCGATTGTCTGCCTGGCCATCTTTGACCTCCTCACCGCCGATAATCTTGATTTCCGATTGGTCGGTCTCGCTATTCGAACCGCAACCCGTCATAAATCCCGAAGAAACAGCGACAATTCCGCACAATAGCAATCCTCTACGAAGCGCCATAGATGCTCCTTTCCCAATAAAATGATGAGTATATAAATAGGATCACCTCTTGCGCGCTCTGTGTCAAAAATTAAAATTCTTTAGCTGTGGCAAGAAACACCATCTTTCCAAGCGGAGTCGTAAGGTTGGCGCGTCCTAATATTTTTTTGACCGGCGCAAGGAGTGTTCTTGGAAAGCTAGTATCCCTTCAGCTTTGATTTTGGGGATCAGCGGCTCAGCTGCCGCTGATCCCCAAAATCAAAGCTGAAGGGATACTAGTCGCATCAAAATCATGGTTAGAATGGTACCTGCTTAAAGCGCATGATCGATAATTCTCTGCGAGACCTAGAAAATTATGCAAGAGCCTTCAGCGACCTGTCGCCTCGCGCAATGCCTGATTTTTTTAGTGGCGTTCATCATTCACATGATCGTCGCAGTAAAAAAGATTCAGTGCATCATTTAAAGCCTTCAGTTGGATCACGAATGTTCTTTTGGCCAGGTGATTGCTGACGTAGCCTAACATTGGACAAACACGCTCGAAAATAAATCCCGCTGCGCTATAACAGGTCTGTTATTCTGTACGCAACAGGCTGAGGGGAGCAATGACACTTTTACGGAAGCTAGAGATAGGTGTTTTCGAGGCGATCATCACCCGCATTCCTGCGCTGAAAAAGCGTGGTTGGCACTTTTGGTACGATCGTCTTTCCATGCGGCCTGGACAGGCCACCCATTGGACCTTCATGAATTATGGATATGCTTTTTCAGATTCCACGCTAGAGAGTAGGTTTCAAGCTTCACTAAAGTTCGTGACCAAAACTCAACTGGCACCTTCGCAAATTGCCATGGCTCGCCACTATTACAACCTTTGTATCAGCGATAGCTCCTTGGAGTTCTCAGGCAAAGATGTGATTGAGTTTAGTTCGGGACGTGGCGGAGGGGCTGCCTATATCGCAGAAGCGTTTGGTCCTCAATCTTATCTCGGTGTTGAGTTGTCCGCTAAGGCCGTGGCCTTTTCAGAAGCAACCCATGGGCGAATAAGAAATTTGAACTTTACTCAGGGCGATATTGCTCAGCTACCGCTTTCTGATCGGTCAGCTAACGTTGTGATTTGCATGGAATCTAGCCATTGCTATCCTTCAATCGCTCGTTTCTCGTCTGAAGCATGGCGTTTGCTAAAGCCCGGAGGCACTCTTCTTTATGCCGACTTCTACCCGACTAGGCTACTCAACAAACTTGAATCGGAACTGATTTCACCTGGCTTTGATATTATAAAGAAATCGGATTTGACTGAAGGTGTTTTGACGAGCCTTGCAAAAGAACATACCCACAAACTTGAGCTCATTTCATCGTTTGTACCACGTCCACTCCGATTCTTCTTTCGTTCGTTTGCTGGCTGCCGAGGTACATTTATGGATGAACATTTTCGTAATGGATCCATGTCGTATCCCCATTATGTGCTTCGGAAAAAAGATTTGGAATTAGCGAAAGGGTAAAACTTGCTGAAATTAAAGGACAAAAGTATCAGGTTCTTGAGTTTCGGGGATGCGATATTCTATAGCTTGATGGTTGGTTCGGGCGAAACGTTCATCGTGGCCTTTGCGCTCGCCAATGGAGTTTCCGAAGTTATCGCGGGCATGGCTAGCATCGTCCCTATGGGGATTGCATCGGTGGCGCAGCTTTGGTTTTTAAAGCTAGCAAGGCGCCTAGGTTCTCCACGTCGATGGGTCGTTGCCTGTGCTCTCATGCAGGGGCTAAGTCTCTTTGGTTTGGGAATCCTTCCTTACCTTGGGGGATTTTCCGTAGCGGGCATGTTTTTAATCTCAACGATGTATTGGTTTTTTGGCCTTAGTGCAGGTCCTCCCTGGAATGCCTGGATCGGTGGACTCGTTGAAACCTCGCAGCACCGCCGGTTCTTTGGCTACCGAAGCTTTTTCATGCAAGGCGCAACTCTTTTGAGTCTAGTCGTATCGGCGGCATTGCTTTTTGTTTTTTCAAAAAAATCTAGTACCACTCTTAATATGTTTACGGTGCTGTTCATCTTTGCTGCTACGGCACGCTGTCTTTCCGCATGGTTTCTCACCAATCACCCTGATATACCCGGAGCTTTGACGAAGACCACTGAAAATAGAATCTCACTTAAGTCGCTTCCGCAGGTTTCGCGCCCAGTTTTGTATGGCTTTTTATTGACTTTTACGATGAGCTTTTCGGTCTATGTTTCGGCACCGTATTTTTCTCCCTATCTGCTAAAAGTTCTTCAACAAAATTATTTTGAATACGGCTTTCTCCTCGCTGTTGTTTTTATAGCGAGAATGTCGCTTTCGTTTGCCCAGAGCAATATTCTTTTGGGGATCACAACACAGAATGTATTTCTGTTGGGAATGATCATGATCGTTCCAGTTCCAATCTTCTGGACTCTGTCCAACAACTACTATTATTTGATGGCGTTGCAAGCATGGTCTGGTTTTGCCTGGGGAGCGTACGAACTAGGTCTAACGCTTTTTTTAATGGAAAACATCGACGGCAAGAATCGGTTTGCTATGCTTACTTGGTTTAATGCCTCGTCTGCCGTTGGAATGCTTTTGGGTATGCTCGTTGGTTGGTACCTTATGGGAACCAAGTCTCCGAGCGCGGCGGATTATCACGTGGTTTTTTCGGTATCATCGTTTCTTCGAGTTTTGCCATTTTTCTTCTTATTACCATTCCTGCGAGCGATCCGTTATCACGCGGCGCTCTTCAGTGTTATCGGTGTTAGGGCCGGAGGTCGGAGCATTGTTAGACCTATTTTTCTTCCCGATGAAACTCCGGAGGTTTCGGCGCAGCCTCGCGCAGAGGGGGGAGAGCGAACGCGCTAGCAGCGGCTCTTGCCTCTTCCTGATTTTTGCAATAAATCGGTCAATATTGGGTTCTACTTGCGTGCCGATATTGAAATCGGACATGCCGTGAAAACTCCGAATGGCGGTAGCTCCGCTCCCACCGAGTGGATCCATGCCGGCATCATCAACTTTGATTTGCCAAGCACGGAGAAGTCGCACGCTCAGACCTTTCCTATACACTTCTATCTGCCGTCCGAGCAAAAGGTTTTTACAGCGAACGGAAGCTCTCAGCTCTGTGGTGGTGAGAGCTTGCGGAGCGCATCCAAATCTATGGTCAGATATTGACAATGGGCTTTGTAAAATTCTGCAAATGGCTAAAGGGGTTTGCTTTGTAGGTGAATCTAAAATATCTACAACTAATTGACTTTATTAGAATCTTCTTGATGGCTGAAATGTTGCACAGGCGGCCTTGCTGCCGACATCATGCTGGCGTCGAAGAAGGAGTATCAAGATGAACAGGTCTGTCGCATATTCTCCAGAACGTGGAATTCCTCGAAGTAGCGCCGGGAATTCCACCAGTGATCTTCCTCAAGCACGAAAAGCACGAAGAAGATCGCGGGTAACGGAGTCTAACCCGGCTTCTGGCTCGGCAATATCTTGGGGCGGCATGTTTCTATGGTCACTCTTGGCTTCATCACAACTCCGGACAGCGTTCGCACAATCAGCCCCATTGAACCCCTGGGATATTAATCATGGATCTGATTCATTTTGTAAGACCTTATTGCCTGTAGAACCATCTTCGCTTTGTGGTCCGGTGGCAAAGATCACAAGTTTGGCTGAGATCGGCAATCATGTAAATCATGCTTCGAAAGTCTTCGTCGCTCATCTAACCGATGGCAGCAAAGGAATTTTCAAACCGGCTACAGATGACAAGTATGGCGATGCAAAATACGAAGTAGCAGCTCACCGAGTCGATCGGCTATTCCAACTGGGCTTGGTGCCTGAAACTGTGCTTCAGACTCTGAATATTCATGGCATGGACACCCGCGGATCACTACAGCGAATGAAAAATGGCCGTCATCCTTCGGCTAGAGACTGGGATCCGACTCGTCACCCGAAACTCATGTTTCTTGATGTCATTCTCGGCAATCGAGATCGCCATCATGAAAATGCTTTGATTGCTGAAGCGGATTCCTCGGAAATAATTGCAATAGATAATAACAAATCATTCAGAACCTTTGATAAAGGTGATGCCGATAAAGTTCTCGCTCAGCTTAAGAAAGCTCCTTATAGATATCGTCTTGATCTTCAGACCTGGGACCTCATAAAAAAAATCGACCAAAAGGAATTCAATAGAGCCTTGGGCAGCCTCGTTGAGCAACCCTATCTGGAAGAAGCGTGGCAGCGTTTGACCACCTTTCGTGATTACCTCGAACCATATCAGCAATTGGCTATCAGCACGAAGGCTTGGCCGAACAATCATAAATTGACGATAGCTTATACTGAGTCTCTTGAGAAGAGTGCTGTTTTAGCAATGCAGCCCCTCGGTCAAGACGAGGAATTGGCGGTTCAAAGCAAATCGGGTCAAGGTGTCTACCTTGTTACGATGGAGGAGGGGTATAAAGCCGTTTTTAAAGCCGATACACCGGGGTGCGTTGGCACCTACAAACATGAAGTTGCAGCTTATCGATTGGCTGAAGTATTAGGCATGCGCCAAGTTCCTCCGACAGTCGAGCGGACACTCACCATCGGCGGGAAAACCGTCACCGGCTCGTTGCAACTTTATGTCCCCGAAACCACGCACCCTAATAAGGAACTGATTCACTATCGGCATTTCGATCGTGCTCAAGATGCAATTTACTTTGACTACGTGATTGGTCAAAATAAAAGGCACAATGGAAACTATTTAATTGACCAAAATCCTTCGAGGGCGTTCTATCTCATTGATCATGCAAATACCTTTAGCAAAATTGAGGATCACCGTACGATCGAACAACAGACTGCTAAGTCTGGCCTAGGGTTCTACTTACCTCAAGACGAGAATTTGCTAGATAAGTTTAAATCCATTCGCAGCGAGCAGATCGATGAAGCTCTGCGAGGCTGGGTTAAGCCGACCTGGATTGAGAAAACCAAAGCCAGGGTTCAATCCTTGCAAGCTCATTTGGCCAAGGCTCGATAAATCAGCGTAACCGCCAGAGGGGAGCTGTAATATGATGGTACCGATCGAAAGAGTAGTAGTTCGCCATGAAGGAGCCGTTAAGGGTACGAATCCCCGTCGCACCAGCACTGCCTCCGATAGCCAAGCGGTCACAATGTGAAGCGGTTTTACGTCATTGGCCACCGACCTCGAACCACGAATTGTTTTTCCGTCGATGTTAATGATTCTTCCAGTCACTGACCCTAATCCCACCCAGGAAATAAAACAATCGGTGAAGACCTTCGGATCAATAATTGCGAATACTCGCGCAATGGTATCATGAGATGGCGAACCGAACGGAAGATCGATAAAATTTCGAAGCCAATCAGGCTGAATCTTAAGGGATTGAAACCTTTGAGGAAAACCGTTCGATGAAGACTATCTTGGAAACTACATCCGACTCGAACCAGGAAATTGGTGGAGAACGACCGACCTTCCTCCAGCTCGCGTCCTCCAATTTGCGCCTCAGGTCCTCAAAAAATTTCCTGAAATTTTAGCGGCTTAATTTGGGTAACGACTTTACTTGTTGTTGCTTTTTCCTCGTCGTTTCCTGCTCATATTCCTCGTGAATGATGGAGGAAACGAACAGCCCCGAAAGCGGCCTGGAGGAAACTTGGATCAACCCGGTTACATAATCGGATAGACGCGGAGGTTATATCATGACGGTCGAGCGAAGCCAAAAGCTTCTTATTACTACCGAAGCCAGGGTTTTGAAGCAACTCCGTGAGGCCAAGGGGATGACGATGCAGCAGGCGGCCGATGTGATCGGCAAATCTAAACCGTATATCGCCCATATTGAGGGTGGCCGTTTAGATGTTCCCAAGGGGGATAAGCTAATGAAAGTTCTCGCTGCCTATGGAGTGAGCAGCTACAAGGCGTTCTATGATCGCGTCCGCAACTTCAACGAGCGGGTGACGCCAAGGGACGAGCTGCTGGACTTAGCTGCGCGCTTGCCAAATGAAAAGGTCACAGTGCTACTGGGGTTGGCGAAAGCATTGGCCGAGGGACGAGTAGTGGTATCATTTTAACGATGCGATAACCTGCAGGAACGCAATCTAAAAGAGATAACAGTGGTTGGTATGATGCTCGGTATTTAGCCATACTCAATAGTGAATACTAATATTATTTTACTATAGTAAAATTTTGTACTATAGTAAAATGTTATCTGTGCCGATACGGATTAATGAAAGGGTGAGGTAATTGAAGGACCAAATTGATAGGGTTGCTATAAAATGCTGGGTCGGTGCAAAAAATGATAAGCCTGTTCGTGACTGGATCGCATCGCTGGATGATCAGTCCTTTAAGCAGATCGACAAGCTCCTCTCAATGCTGAGGATGGAAAGGAAGAATCTAGCGATGCCATACGTCCGGCACCTCGGAGACGGACTATTTGAATTGCGTGATCAAAGGCAGAGAGGCCCAGGGTATCGATTGTATTTTTGCTGGGAAGGCGATGTTGTGGTGATTCTATTGATCGGTGGTGACAAAAAATCCCAAGATCATGATATCGAAATTGCTCGCAAACGCATGAATAGTGAGGTTTAAACATGGCTCGTTTTACAAAGAAACAATTAGAAAAATTCGATAACTACGATGATATTCGTAAATCACGGCTAAGTTCTGATGAAATGAAAAAGATCGATTATGAAGCCGCGAATGAAATCGATGCGCTGAAGTCAATGCAAGAAAGTTTAAGCCGAGAAATTGTCATATATATGGCCGAAGAATCTATTGGAATAGTGGAGCTAACCAATCGCCTCGAAACAAGCACCCGGCAAACATCTCGCATCTTAAAAGGTGAAGCCAATGTAACGCTAGCAACGCTGGCAGAAGTCGCGGCTCTATTAGGCAAAGTACCGCGAATCGTTTTTGACGATATCAAGCCGCCAAAAAAAAATAAAACTCGTAAGAAGCGAGCCGCAGTATGAGCAAAAAGTGGAACGGCATTATTTTCAATCACTCTCAAATGCCCCATTATGTCATCGAAACAGATACAGGCCCATCACTCGTACATATCCTGGGACCTAAAATGAAGTCTCCCATTGGTCTTGACGCCGATGGATTCAAAAGAGTTGATGGCCAATCGGTATTAGGTCACAAGGATTGGTGGAAGATAATCCCCTTGGTATCGGTAGACATCTATCAGGTTGGCTCCGATTTTCTCCTTCCAGTCAGTTTGATTCGCCCCGTTCCAGATCAACAATTTGGAAACTATAAAACCATCGACAATAAAAATTGGGGGATTCCAATGGCCTATATCACTGGGGTGATTCGAGATAGGAATAACAAGGTAGTCAACTATATTACTGACAAATATGGTGTGGTCACTAGAGAACAAGGCATCGAATTAACGAATGCCGGTGAGCTGGATAACGTCATTGCGGTGAATACAACTAGATCATCCTATCTACGAGCAAAGCCAAATATCATCATAACGGATAACATTGGCTAAGGGATGCATTGTATGTATGGAGTTTGGAAATCCATTTTTGCCTTAGCCAACACATTGCCTCCGTTGGTCGCCTTTGGAGTACTTTGCTTCTTTTTTGAGGCTAAAAATTATTTAGGACATTGGCCAATCGTTTCAATTGACGATCCTAAAAATCTCCCATTTTGGGATCACTATGATTTCCTATGGGAACCACTTTTGCTGGCATATTTGGTCTTATTCGCTAACCTTGTCGTAGTGTTTTTCAAAAAGAAACTCTTCAAGACTGACGACCAGCGCACGATAGGTGCTGTGACTATTTTGAACTGGGTGCTCTATTTCAGTCTACATGCGCTGCCGCGAATAAACATTCTGGAATGGTATCTGGACTAAGTTTTCGAAGAGCGCCAAATTCATAGCGTGCGCGCAGAGATACGTCGAGCTGTGTCGCCTGAGGCTGAACGGCTCGGAAAAGTCGCGCATCTCATAGCTCGCTGGGAGCTGTCGCGCCTCGAGCACTATCACTCACAGATCAAAGAAATTCTTCAGCGCGTCGAACAAGCTCAGCAGAATCAGCTAGCCAAAGACGAATCGACGCCATGACAGCATTCCGGTACTCCGGCATCCGTTGCTGGATTTACAACTTCGGATTGAACGCGGTGTAACCAATGCTCAAATATCACTGCTGTGAGCATCGCCAGAATAATTGATGTTATCCCGCCATTTCTTGATGACCACATCCGACTCGAACTAGGAAATTGGTGGAGGAAAGCCGAGGCGGCCCGAAAAATTATTCTCAGTTTCCCTGCCGAGTTCACTCAAAAAGTAACTAATATTATAACAAGTTACAAAGATCTATCTTATTCGGATTCATCCGATGACTGCGGTGTTGATTGCCGTAGAACCCTTGGTGCGCTTGAGAATAATCAAACTCACCAATCTGGGGTTAGAGAATAATTCTCAAATTCTCGGCTCTAACAGGTTAGAGCCTTTGGTTAGACAGGAGGCGTAAGTGGCTGGAAATAGTAGAAGCAAGAATATCATCATGACCAACGAGGCTCGCCAGCTCAAAAAGTGGCGTTTGGATCGTGGATTGTCGCTCAGAGAGGTAGGGGCGCAGCTCGGGAAAAATCATGCCACTATTGCGCATATAGAGGGTGGTCGTATGGGCATACCGACCGGCGATGACCTTATGAGGCTCTTGGCGGTCTATGGGATTTCCGATCCGCAATCACTTAAAAGCCTATCCAAGGGGCTGGATCAGAAAATGACCGTTGAAGATCGAATCAACGAGCTGATTGGTAAGATGCCACAAGAAAAGGTTGAGCTTGTATTCAAGATCGCCAAGGAAATTGCAGAGGGCAGGGCCATTATATTTGCTTAGCGTCGTGGGGCGGGTGTCGAGGCCCTAGGTCAACGCTTTCAAAGTCACAACAGCAAGGATAGTTCCCACAAATTGAGCTGCAATAAAGCCGGGAGCGCCCGTCCATTGAATGCCGGCGAATGTGTCAGTAAGGCTTCTAGCAATGGTCACGGCGGGATTGGCAAATGAAGTAGATGAAGTGCACCAATAGGCTGAGGTAATGAATAGCGCTACAGCAGTAGGGGTCGTGTCCTGCCTTTTCTTTCCAGACAAGGCGATGACTGAGATCAATCCAAATGTTGCAATAATCTCCGAAAATAGAAATCGAACATCGCTGCGGTCATGGGACGATATTTGGATGATGCGTTGTCCAAACATCGTATGCGTAACGAGGACTCCCGAGATCGCACCGGCCACCTGCGAAAGCCAATAGCCTAATAAATCCCGGGAGTTCAATTTTTTATCCAAGCGTTCCGCAAGACTTACGACTGGATTAAAATGGGCTCCGGAAATGGGACTAAACGCTTGAATGAGGGCGTATAAACCAGCACCTGTGGCAATGGAGTTAGCCAAGAGCGCGATTGCCGAATTCCCTGCGGCAAGCGACTCACCCATGATACCTGACCCAACTACCACAATGAGCAGCCCTGCAGTCCCCAAGAATTCCGCTAAAAATCTGCGCACACCGATCAACGCTCAACCTCCCTTTTGAAATCATTCAATCGCTTTGATATCGCGTCGCGAGCATTACGAAAACGCCTCAAGCTCTCTTCCTCGGCTAAGGGCTCCTTCGTGGCCGGATCAGGAAATGGCCAATGTAGCTTCTGGGCTTTCGGTGCTGACAAAATAGGACAAACCTCTTCCGCACAAAGCGTAATCAAGTAATCCAATTCGCTGACAAATTTCAGAGGAAGGTCCCCCAAGGACTTCGAGTAATTACCCGAGATATCAATGCCAATCTCTTTCATGGCAAGAACAGCATAGGGATTGAGCGTCCCCGGGTGGGAGCCAGCACTCCAGATCTCGGAATCTGGAAAAACGCCGCGAGCCAGTCCCTCGGCAAGCTGGCTCCGAGCGGAGTTAGCGACGCACATAAATAATATTTTCATCGTTGCGCCTCAAATTTGGTCTTTATATCATCGTACAAATACGATATAGGATTTAAATATGGCGCTTGCAAGAAAAGAAGACTTTAAGTCTAAAGAAAATGGCATTGCTGATTTCGCAAAGGCTTTGTCTCATCCAGCGCGCGTCGCCATTATCATGACGCTCGCCAAGAAAAGGGAATGCGTTTGCGGTGATCTTGTTTTGGAGCTGCCGCTAGCACAATCAACCGTCAGTCAGCACCTAAAAATCCTGAAGGATCTTGGCCTTATCAAAGGGACTATCGATGGTCCAAAATCACGCTATTGCATTGATTGGAAGGTCTTTGCCAGATATCAAAGTGTCTTCGGAGCTTGGTCCGAAGACATCCTTGATCTTCGTTCAGACAACTGCTGCTAAATAAGCACGCTGTTAGCCAACTGCTCCCGATAGAACAGATTTAGATTCGTTCAAAATGCCAAGCGCCGACTTCGTAAAAAGAAGCGCAATGCCAAACCCAACGACAAGGTCTGGCCAGGGTGAATGGGTTGCCGTGACGATCACGGCAGCGGCAAGCACTGCTAGGTTAGCAATGATATCGTTGCGGCTACAGACCCAAACCGAAGAAAAGTTGATGTCGTCGTCCTTATGCCGAGTCAAAAGCCAAAGGCACGCGAGATTTGCGGCTAGTGCCACCAAACCGATTCCTCCCATTATTGCCGAATCCGGTGGGACGGCATGAAAAAATCGATAGGCGGCCTGAATTAAAACAACGATGCCCAATATCAGCATGAGCCAGGCCTTAAATTGTGCCGACCGCGCCTTGGCTATCGGGCTGAGGCCGACGACATAGAGGCTACTTCCATAGGCCAATGCATCGCCAAACATATCGAGTGAATCGCTTGACAAGGCGAGCGACTTTGAGATCCAACCGCTATACATTTCGACAAAAAACATCATGAGATTGACGATCAGCACGGTTACAAGAACGGCTGATTGTTTCACCGCCAATTTTTTTAAGTCTTCGCTTTTATTTTGACAGCAGTGTTCCGCCATTCATATCTCCCCAATTTTCATGGTACGGGAAAGGGGTTGAGAGGAGTCCTTCAAGGATTCCTCACCAAAAAGTCATTCCGCGACTTGCATCGTGATGCAATGTATCGCTCCACCGTAGGGAATGATGTCATCAGAGGCAACCCAATGGACTTCATACCCAAGATCAGAATAAACTCTGACGATTTCTGTTTCGTACCTATCGATAAGTGCTGCATCGGGATACTTGCCCTGCACGGCATGCTGAGAGAAAGCTGGCGATGTGTAGCGTGGAATCCAGACCTTACCGTTCATGGTCAAAGAGTTCGTATAGGAGCGAAATACATCACCAAAATTGTCGTTAAAAATCGGCGCTGGCATGGGGGTTCTGATTACCTTAAAGCCAAGATTGGCAATATCTCTAGCTCTGAGATCAAGGTATCGCTGAAGATTTTTCACCTTGGCCAAGGCATCGACCGTATAATTGGTGAGAGCCAAAATTTCTGGTCTCAGTTCGTTAACGATGATGGTGTCGTCGTTGAGGAATTTGGCCCACATATCGATGTGACCTGTTCCCTCATAAGGAATGCGAGGAAAGATTTCGACCGTTTTGCAGCCAGCAAAGTTCTTATAGTAGTCTTTGATTTGTTCGGCATCGAGCACCATGTCTTCGGCGAAATAGGCCTCTTCATTGGCATCGGTCACGCGGGTGGTCATCATACAATGACCGTTGCGATTGGTCATAAAATTACCGCCTTCGTTGTAAACGGGTACGCTCACTCTCTCCAAAGGGAGCAAATTCAGCAAGGATCGGCCAGCGCTATCATCTGATTGTCGTTCCGGATAGTAATTAAAATCCAAGAGATGAAGGCCGTCTGCATCCGCAGCCTTTGCCGATAGGGGTGACCAATCTCGTGCCCAAACCGATACTGGCCCTGATACCTTTTGGCTAACCAAGGAGATCTTGGTAATATTTTGACCTGCTAACGCGCGCAATCGCTTAAACTCGGCATTTTGAAGGGTTCCTCGGAAACTTGACGGCGTCGCAATCCAAACTTTTTCGATTCCGGAAGAAAGAAAATCGGCAACCATGGCTTCTTTATTAAATTCCTTCAGCGCCGGTAGGGAAACGATGACACCCTGGCTTTTTTCATACTCGGGTGGAACGACTTGCTTGTTCTCGAAGCCCGCCATCTTCTCTTGGGATGATTCTTCATAATGTCCGTCTATTTTGCTATTGCTATGCTGGCTACACGCCGCCAAAAAAATCCCCGAAGAGATTCCCATCACGATCATTTTAAATAGTTTCATAAGCTTATTCCTCTTTCGTCACGGTCAACATTTTCAAAAAACACTTAGCACACTTAGCAAGTCATACGCCTTACTTTTTCTATAGAATCGTTTCAGAATCGAAGCTCCAAAGGTGGCAACCACAATACAGGCGTCAAGGCCGCCGCGGGCTTTTGAAGTTTAGTTTGATACTGTCCCAGAAAAATTATCACGTTCCACCAATTATGAATAAAAATAGACTCTTGGATGGACCATTTGTTGTTGATGGTCACATTCCCCATATGCCACCCCAAAAGGAATTGAGGAAGGGGGACTGGCACTGTACCTAGATGGGATGCCGCAAAACCAAGAGCTGTGATACCATTCGCCCAAAAATCGCTCCCCGTCGCCTCGCGAAAAGTCGGCAAAAGCCATCCACGAAATAAGGCTTCTTCATGAGTGCCAGCAAGGTAGGAATAAGCGCCCGCAAAGCCAACGTCGGAATTGGAAAGAGGATTGCGCGCGATTTCCTTTGATTTTACGTTGGTCGCTAGGAGATAGTACAGCCCGGCTATCCCGATTGGAATATAGGTACTTGGCCTTTTCAAAAATTCAAATTTAAATGGCGCTGCCATGATTTCCTCGGGAGTATCCTCCCTTTCCAAGAAGCTATAACCGCCCTGGAGCTTATGACTTTGAACCCTGGTATGAAAATTGTGATAGGCGCTGAAGCTTCCCGCCGCAAACGAAATCTGAGAACCCAGACTGTATTTTCTAGGGTATTCGCCATGGGATTCGTAATTTTTTCTATCTTCGTCCGTGAATGATTTATACTCTGAGGTATCCTGATATTTCCCGATATTTTTCCTTGCCGAAGAAGCATAAATTCCACCTCCCACCCATGATCCAAAATAGATCGAGCCAGATGTATATTCACCTTCTATGAACTGACCAGTGCCAGGAATCACAAGCGACAGGAAGGGGATCCAGAACGTATTGCGAGGCTCAACGGGAACCTCATCTCTAGTAAACCAAGACTGAGTCTTTTCTGCCTCTTGGTCGGAGCTGACATCAGCTTTAGCGGTCGAGAAGGACACAGCGACGAAAAGGGATAATGCCAGAATATTATTTTTCATACATCATGCACCCTATCAAATTTCATCAAATTCAAACTTGAAATGATCACTACAATCGTCGCTCCTACATCGGCGGCAATTGCAAAGACCAAATTGCTGAATCCGGCCAAAGCCAAAATCACAAAGATCAACTTGATTGAGATAGCTCCCAAAGTATTGACCTTTATGCGCCGTAAAGTAGCTTGGCTCAATCTGACCAGAAATGGGATGAGTGAGAGCTTGTCATTCATCAAGGCGATATTGGCCACCTCAATCGCTGTGTCGCTTCCAGCCGCGCCCATCGCTATTCCCACCGTAGATTGCGCAAGAGCCGGCGCGTCATTGACACCGTCGCCAACCATAGCCACGACTTTATGCTGCTTTAGCAATTCCTTGATCTTGGCAGCCTTGTCTTCCGGCAACATCCCACCAAAAACTGAATTAACCTCCAATTGGCCAGCGACATATTCAGCGGCTAGCCGGCTGTCCCCAGTCATGATAATGGGCTGGATGCCGAGGTTCTTTAGTTTCTTTACCGCCTCAACGCTATCCGGCTTTATCTTGTCTGTTAACCCTATGACTCCCGCCACCCCCTTACCAAAGCTAACCACAACGCTCGTCTTACCTTGGGATGATAGAGACTCTATTATTTTCTCGGCCTCGGCCGTGGCGATCTGATGTTCTTGAATGAACGCTAGCTTGCCTATCAGAATGGTTTCATCTTCGCATACAAGGCATTTCGCGGTTGCCCCTTTACCAGCGACACTTTTAAACTTCTCAACGCTATGGGGCTCCAAACCCTCCTTACGGCAGGCATCGATGATGGCTTCAGCCAAAGGATGTTCGGAAAATACCTCCGCCCCGGACGAACAAGCGATCAGCTCTTGCCGGCTGGTTCCATTCATCGGCACAATGTCGCTTACAATCGGTTTGCCTAGAGTGATGGTCCTAGTCTTATCCAAACCGATGGCCTTTAGATCGGCCATCGCTTCCAGATATTTGCCACCTTTCACCAAAATTCCCCGGCTTGAAGCATTGCCCAGGGCCGCATAAATGGCGACGGGCGTCGATATCACTAAAGCGCAAGGGCAGGCGATGACAAGAAGCGAGATCGCCTGACCAAGCCATTTTTCGATGGAGCCATTCAGGAAAAATACGGGAATGACAAAAATCATGAAAGCGATAAAAATCATCGCAGGCGTATAAATCTTCGAGAATTTTTGGATGAATTTCTGCGTGTCCGATTTATTGGCCTGGGCTTCAAAGGTCAGATTGATGATTTTCGAAAAAGTAGTATCGGCGGACAGCTTGGTTGTCTCAACTTCAATAAATCCACTCCTATTCAATGTCCCAGCAAAAACAACGTCTCCCTGGTATTTATCCTTAGGAATAGGCTCCCCTGTAACAGCTGCCTCATCGACGGTAGTCTCACCTGTCACAATTTTGCCGTCTAGGGGTACAATATCGCCCGGTTTAATTTGAATGACCGAGCCTACCAAAACCTTTTCAATCGGAACCTCTTCTTTGGTGGCTTTTAGAGTTGCCGTTTTAGGCGACTTTTTTACCAAGGCATCCAGAGCCGACTTACTACTCTCCAGACCTAAATCTTCCAAGCGTTCGCCCAAGACATAGAGCACGATCACAACAGCCGCTTCTGGGTATTCACCAAGGTAAAATGCGCCTATGACGGCAATCAGCATGAGTAAGTTAATACTGCTGAAGTTCAGCTTGCGAAGTGCATTGATTCCGCTCCAAATCACTTTGTGACCTATCGATAAGATAAAAGCCCCAAAAACAAACGGAGCGTAGGGCATAGGAATTTCAATGCCCAACAAGGAGAGGATCTCGAGGCTAATCACAATGGCTATCGCGACTAGCAGCAGGACGAATTTTTTATCTTTAAAAGGTAACTCCATACTTCCACTGCCCTGAATGCAAAATAAATCCCGTTCGTAGACCCAGCAGGCCTACGCTTCGTCTGCTACGACCTTGGCAAACCTTTGCCCGATTCCGTCCTCGATCATCTTGTACAATGCAGGTAAGACCAAAAGCGTCAGCAAGGTGCTTGTCAAAAGCCCCCCAACCACAACTGTCGCCAATGGCCGCTGAACTTCCGCGCCGGTTCCTGTTGCCAAGGCCATGGGTAAGAAGCCAAGTGATGCCACAAGTGCTGTCATCAAAACCGGCCTAAGTCTGGTAAGCGAGCCTCTTCTCAAGGCGTCGTCAACGGTGAGCCCACTTTCGCGAAGCTGATTGATGAAACTCACTATGACGAGGCCATTAAGAACCGCAACTCCCGAGAGCGCAATGAAGCCAACAGCCGCCGAGATCGAAAATGGCATCGACCTGAGCCACAGGGCCACCACACCTCCTGATAAGGCGAGAGGAACGCAGGAGAACACGATCAAAGCATACTTGACCGAATTGTAAGCGCTAAAGAGAAGCAAAAAGATCAGGAGAAAGCAGGCTGGAATGACGATACTGAGGCGGTCTCTAGCCGTGATAAGATTTTCAAACTGGCCACCCCACTCAAGCCACTGCCCCGCCTCAAGCTTGACCTCCTTATCGATGCGGCTCTGAGCTTCAGTCACAAAACTTCCGATATCGCGTGACCTGACATTGGCCTGGACGACGATCCGCCGTTTGCCATTTTCGCGACTTACTTGGTTGGGTCCTTCGGCGATTTCAATCGTGGCCAATTCGCCAAGCGGGATGAAGGCAACGCGACTTCCATCCAGACGCTCGTGTGCGTGCCCACCCTCACGACGGTCTTTATCGACTTGATCCGATTTCGGTAGCGGGATGGGCAGTGTTGCCAATTCGTCGATCCGCGAGCGAATCTCTTCGGGCAGGCGAACCACTAAATCAAATTTTCGATCCCCTTCAAAAACGATACCCGCCTCTCGTCCTCCGACCGCGATACTAATAATATTCTGGACGGCCGCCATACGTAAGCCGTATCGGGCAATGGCTGCCCGGTTTATCTTTACATTCATGACAGGTAGGCCGGTCGTTTGCTCAACCTTGACGTCCGCCGCTCCTTCAATTTTCTGGAGCGCAGCGGCCAACTTTTTGGCCGTTTTCTCCATCGTCGCAAAATCGTCGCCATAAATCTTTATAGCAACATCGCTACGCACTCCCGCAATCAATTCATTGAAGCGCATTTGGATCGGTTGGGTAAATTCGTAGTTATTGCCAGCGGCTGACTTGACGGCTTCTTCCAGTCTGCTAACCAGGGCAGCTTTTTTCAATTTCGGATCGGGCCATTCCTCCCTAGGTTTGAAAATAATAAAAGTATCAGACACATTGGGAGGCATGGGGTCGGCAGCAACTTCGGCTGTTCCTGTTTTAGAAAATACAAAGGCTACTTCAGGAAACCCGTTCACGACTTTCTCAACTAGAAGCTGCATCTCGGTAGACTGTTTGATGCCCGTGCTTGGAATTCGCATGGCATGCATAGCGACATCTTTCTCATCTAGGGTCGGCACAAATTCTTGGCCGAGCATCTGAAACAAGGCCAACGATGCGACAAAGGTTACAACGGCTGCAATGACAATCGGTTTACGTCGTTGGAGCGCAAAGTCCAAGGCAAGTTGATAAAGTTGTTTTGCCTTAAGGAAAAATCTACTTTCCTTCTCTTGAATATCGCCCTTGATAAAAAGCGCAATCATAGCGGGAACAAAAGTGATCGACAGAATGAACGCTGCAATCAAGGCAGAGATAACGGTTAAGGCCATCGGATGGAAGGTTTTACCTTCGACGCCGCTCAGAGATAGGATGGGCAAATAGACCGTGATGATGATCGCCTGACCATAGACAGATGGCTTGATAACTTCCTTAGTTGCCAGAAGTACCTCATGGAGCCGCTCAGATAACCTGAGCTGCCGCCCCATGCTATGCTGCTTTTCGGCAAGACGCCGGAGACAATTTTCGACAATGATAACCGCGCCATCGACGATCAAGCCAAAATCAATAGCCCCAAGGCTCATGAGA
>CAZOSN010000010.1:27863-43744 GCA_964582405.1 uncultured Oligoflexales bacterium
GAGATTTCCGCTTATTTTCCAATTGACCATACCCATCGCTGTAATCAGCATCGATAGTGGGATAGCTGTCGCCGTGATAAGAGCTGCACGAATATTACCCAAGAGAAGAAAAAGCACCACGATGACGAGGATAGCGCCTTCTGCTAGATTCTTTTCAACCGTTGCAATCGTGGCATCAACAAGCTTGGTGCGATTGAGTACAGGGGTTGCCGCGATATCTGCGGGTAGGCTTTTCGCCACCACCTTGATTTTTTCGTCGACCGCTGCCGCAACCGTTCGGCTGTTTTCACCGATCAGCATAAGGGCCGTACCAATTACGGACTCCTGACCGCCCTTTGAGGCGCTGCCTGTACGAAGTTCTTCGCCGATGCCAACCGAGGCGATGTCTTCAATATAAACAGGCGTACCCTTGTCGCTACCGACAACAAGGCGGCCAATCTGTTCGGCGCTTTCGATACGACCGTCTGATCGTACCAAATAGGATTCGCCATTGGTTTCAATATAGCCTGCGCCGGTACTGACATTATTCTCTTCCAGAGCTCTGATAACATCCTCGAAGGTCAGTCCAAAGCTCACGAGCTTCATCGGATCAGGCTGGACGTGATATTGCTTCACATACCCACCAATTGCATCCACGCCAGCGACGCCAGGAAGGCCCTTGATCTGGGGGCGGATAATCCAATCTTGAACAGTTCTCAGGTAGGTGGCTTTTTCGACCCGCGTTTTCAGGACATGACCTTCGGGTGTTAAATAAGTGCCGTTACTTTGCCAACCTGCTTCACCATCCACGGGCGAAGCACCAGCTCCATCGGGGTGTTTATATTCAACGCTCCACATGTAGACTTCGCCAAGTCCAGTCGAGATAGGCCCCATTTGAGGTTCAGAACCAGGGGGAAGGCTATTTCTTGCTTCCTGCAAGCGTTCAGCCACCTGCTGACGTGCAAAATAGATGTCGGTGCCATCATGAAAAACTGCCGTGACTTGCGAAAAGCCATTTCTTGATATTGACCGCGTATAGCTTAAACCGTGAATACCAGATAGTGCCGTTTCAACGGGAAAGGTCACCTGCTTTTCAATCTCGACCGGCGATAGAGCAGGAGATTCTGTATTGATTTGAACCTGGACGTTGGTGATATCAGGAACCGCATCAATGGGTAGCCTCGTCAAAGCATAGCCACCCAGGCAGGCGGAAGCGATGGTAAGAAGAACGACCAGAAAGCGGTGTTGGACAGAGAAATTTAATATCCGATCAAGCATAGGAATTGTCCTTCTGTGTGACCAATACAGGTCCATGATTATTCGTGGGTATGACCGGCTTCGCTCTTACCCAACTCAGCTTTGAGGATAAATGTCCCCTTGGAGACATATTTGATCCCCTCTTTTAATCCCGCTACAATTTCGACTTCTTTTTCCGAGCGGCGGCCGATTTTAACAATCTGGGTCCGAAACACCCCTGGTTTGTCTTCAGTGAAAACTACAGTGGTGCCACCAATCATTTGCAGGGCTTCTTTAGCAATCAATAGCGGAATATTGATCTCATCGGTCATCACATGCGCGCTTACAAAGATTCCCGGCCGCCACAGATTGTCCGGATTGGGCAAAACCACCCGTGCTAGTGCCGTCCGCGTGTGTTCGCTCACGACGGGACCGATATAGGTGATCTTGCCTTGACCCTCATGGCTCACGTTTGTAGCGCTGATACGCACGGCGTTGCCCTTGTGTACGAGTGCCAAATCTTTAGGATAGATATTGATGTCAACCCAAACACTATTCAGATCGGCGACGACAAAGCACTCAGCATCGGCTCTTATTGTTTCACCTAGCGTGACGTGACGCTCGATCACCGTTCCATCAACCAAAGACCGGATTTGATAGTTTGTTAGGCTCTCGTTGCTCTCTATGATGGCAAGGGTTTCGCCTTTTTTAACACTGTCACCGATAGCTTTAAAAACCTGCCGAACAACTCCTGAATATCTTGGAAAAATGTGAGCCACGTTATCGGCATTGAGTTTTACTTCAGCAGGGAAGGTTAGCTCTTTCCTGAGAATGCCGGGCGTAGCCGTTGTAATCTCTAATCCAGCAGCTGCAATTTGCTCGCTGCTAAGCTTAACAACGCCTTCCTCTTCACCGTGCTTGTATCCTGATTCTTGGCCTCCATCATGCTTGTGTCCAGATTCAGGGGATTCTCCTGCTGCTTCATCATGCTTGTGTCCTGATTCGTCGTGCTTGTGTTCTGCTTCGTCGTGCTTGTGTTCTGGGCCATTCTCTTCACCATGATGCGCACTATCCCCTGTATTGGCAGCTTCATTTTTATTGGAAGGCTTTCTAAAAATCACCAGACCGACCAATGCGCTAATGCTTATAGCAAGCACAAGACCGCCAACGATATTTCTTCTTTTCATGCCACTTTCCTTTTCTATCGGCCTTACTTGGCGTTCGTTAATTGTCTAAAACTCTGGCCCAAAAGTCGCTCAGCCATAGCTCTTGCCGTATGGTAGGTTGCCAAGGCATTGATATAGTCTTCCCTAGCATCGAACAGCGTCCTTTCTGCATCCAGCACATCGAGATAGTTCAACTTTCCTTGCCAGTAAGCATTATTGGAGACCGCCAATCCTTGTTCGGCATTAGGTAATACATCGATTCGGAGCTTGGTCGCGCGATCATAGGCCCCCATCATCTCCTGATAGGCCTCCTTCAATGAAGTTACCGACTTGAGTATTTCAGCCTGCTCTTCAAAATTGCTCGCAGCTAGATTTTTTAAGGCTTCGGAAATAGCACCTTGATTGCGATCAAAGATAGGCAGTGGAACCGATACCCCAACAAGATACGCGGCGTCCTTTGTATCTTGAAATATACGCACGCCACCTGAAACTGTTAGATCAGACAATGCCTTTGACTCTTCTAAAGCGACGATCGTCTTTCTTTTGTTAGCTTCCAAGCGAATTCGTCGTAGTTCGAGGCTTTGGAGGGATGCCTTTTCCAATGCTTCCCAAGTCGGTGGGGGAAGAAATGAATCAATATTGCCATAGGGCATCTTGGGCTCTGGAGATTGAGTGAAATAGAAGGCTAGCTTGCTGCGTGCCGTTGCCAACTCACGCTTGGCTTGGTCAAAGCCAAGCTCGCTGTTCGATAGCGCAATTTTTGCCTTAATTTCCTCGACACTCGAGCTTTTCCCAGCAGCAACACGCCGTCTTGCAGTTGCTACAAACTCTCGCGCCGTCGCTTTGCGTCGCTCGCTTAGCGCTAGCTTTTCCTGCGATGTCAAGATCTCGACAAATGCTACCGTTACCCCCTGAATGATTTCAGCGCGCTTTATTTCGTACTCAATCCCGGCAAAGTCCTTCTCTGACAAAGCGACTTCTCGCCGGTGTTCTCGTTTGTCTCCAAGCTCGATAGGCAGGCTCAATTGGAATGTTTCCTCCGCTTGATCAAGCCTCCGGTATCCACCAGAGCCTGCGAAGTTCTCAAGCGAGGCCTCAAGAGATGGATTGGGTCTCAAAGAGGCTTGGGCCGTGCGGGCTTCCAAAGCTTCGATTTTAATCTTCAAAGCTTCAAGGTCGGGGTTGGCTTTCACGGCTGACATCATTGCCGTGCAAAGTGACAAATCAGTAGGCTTGGATCCTCCGCCTGGTGCCGGCTCGTCAAGGTACGAACAGTAGGGGGAAATATCATCTGAGATTTGAGCCACGCTCATTGAACTGAGAAGCAAGCTGGTCAAAACCATGAATGCTAGGACGAGGTCTAGCCTTGTCTTTTGATAGAACATATAAATGCACACCCCTAAAACATGAATTTTGGGCTACAAGCGCCTAGCATATGGCGACTTTGATTGTTCCTAGCGACCTGAGGTTTCCATCTCTGACCAAAGCTATGCCGGGTAGCTAGGCGAACTGCCCGAAGCTAACCGTTAAAATCGACAACGCAAAACTCAGTGGGCGCAAATACGATGCTCCAGAATGAACGAAGACTCGCTTTTGTCCATAGCTACAGTAAGTTCAGAGTTATTCAGGATGGAAACTAAGCGCAGGGAGGCTCAAGAAGGATCGAGTGAACGCCCGTGGACGGTTCACCCCCATGAGTAGGAAAAATTTCAAACCGAGGATAAAGCGCATGTTCGGTAACAAAACCCTTTGCCACAAGAAACAAGCAATGCCCTAAGTGGCAGCGATGGTTTTGGCAACCTTCTGTGTCGCAGTCAGTCTCATCCCCAACATGATGGACATCGGAAAAGGCAGGCTCACCGCCATTGTTGTGAGCACGTAAACTCGAGGAATCATAATGAGCATCGCCCAATCCATCTACAGACGCCTGCGATGCCGTCACAACACTCCAAAAACACGCAAGGAGCATGATATGACACAGAAATTTGTAAAATGAACTTTTCATCGCCATCACGTTATCTGAAACGATCAAGAATACACTGAAAGGTTAGCAAACAAATAAATAGGTCGCAACTAGTTTAACTAGCACGACCTCGTCCCTCTCGGAGAAGGCAATAAATGCCTATTTTACTACGACAGCAAGGGATACCGTTCGTAACTCACCGCCATCGATGAACTGAAGCCAGAGGCGATAGCCACCCGCCTTAGGAAAGGTCGTATGCAGCATACCACGATATGGAGTCGAGCCCGCCATGGGGTGCACATGAATTAGGTCGTCACCGCTATTGGGAACCAAAATTGCGTGGGCAAAGGCACCAAGGTAAGGGGTGATGACAGGTGTTGTCCCGTCTTCGCGCGAGATCGTCACATTCAACATCGCCATGGTGCCGGCTTTGACTACGTTGTTGCCCAAGGTTACACGGGAGTTGCCATCTGCGCCGCTGCGCGCATCTTTCGTGATCGCTTGGCTTGGCCAGGCGGGTTTGCCCCCCGTAATTTCAAGGCGGGTATGTGCATTGAAATCGCTCTCGCCTTCGGTGAGCTGCCCTTGTACCCAAACCCAATATTGACCATCAACCGAGAAATTCATACTGACCGACCAGTGGCTGCCGTCAAATTGGGGATGAACGTGCTGGAATTCCTTAAGGGCCGGGTCATAGGACAGCAAATGCAACTTTTTCTCATGGGAGATATTGAGATCAGTATCACCGATGGCATCGCCGGTTTCCGTGTTCACGAGATCAAACGTATAGTTGACTGTTCCCACTTCGGATGATGAAGCTACTGGTTGAAGTTCTACCAGTTCGGAACCTCCATCTGCCTGAGCATATTGTGTCGCAAGTGCTAAGCCCCATATCGCCAAAAATCGCTTCATAAAATCCGCCCTTCCATCCTTATGAAAAACATGTAAAATCAGCATCTTGACAAACGCTCCATGCGGGTCAATATGCCCCCATGGGTATACCAGTTACTGAGGATATAATGCATCCTTCCCATAAAAATCAAGTTGGGAAGATCCTGTCTCGCTAAGGCATCCGCAGGAGGTTGATATCCATTCTCAAAAGTCCCTCGAAGAGCTTCTACGACTCTATCAAGAGGGCAAGACCGCTGCTTTCAAGGACGCTGGCCCTATCGCTGATCAAAAAAGATGAGATCGAAACACTCAAAAATAATTCCCTAACAAACTCCGACAAGCTCGAATTGCGCTATCGCCAGCATGTCGAAGTTCACGGACCGATGACCAAAGATGAATTTTGGGGGCAGGTGTTGCGCGGTGAATTGAAGGTAGGAAAAGCATCCTCCAGGCAGGCAAGTTAGTCGCCATGGTAGTGGCTCAATGCTTCCTTAGCTACAGTGCGAAGATCTTTAAGGCTGTAGCGCTTGGTCGGTCGGCCCTGATCCATCTGTATGGCAAAGCCGACATTGTACCTCACAAGCGCCTTGCGAACCGCATCTAAGCCAAGACCCAAAGCGTCTGCAATCTCGCGATTGGTTAACGCGACCTCATCGCTGCCCAGATCATCAAGCCTTTTAAACCAATCTGGTGGCGGCCTCCAATTTTTTGACACCAACTCTCCCCCATTTTGCTTCAATTTAGTCGGTCACTCTATACCGAGTGATCATTTTTTTAAAGCAACTCCTTCTTTGTCGTCTTGACTTTAGTCCCATATGGGACTAAAGTATTTTTGTCAGGACACAAAGGAAGGATTCAACCTATGAAAACAGCAACGCAAGACACCAAAAGCTTCCCAAGCACGGGAAGCAGCGCACCGACTGCCTACACAGTCGTGACTGCTCGGATCATCGAGATCATCGAAAAAACGCAGGAACTCCCTTGGCGCAGGCCATGGCGGAAAAGTCGCAAAGCCATCGTCGGCAAGAACAAACTTGGTCAAAAGAGCTATAGCGGTATCAACGCCTTTATGACTGCACTTTTTACTGACCTGAACGGCTACGACTCCAATGAGTGGCTAACATTCAATCAGGCCAAAGCTTTGGGCGGTCACATCAAGCAAGGTGAAAAGGGACTACCCTGCTTTTACTTCAATTTCAAAGAAGACAAAGCCAACGAATCCGACAAAATCGAAATGATTCCCATTGCTCGCTACTACACAATTTTCAACCTGAGCCAGTGCGAAGGCATCGACTACGCAGCGCTTGACCTAACCGACGAGACGACCTATGACCACGCGCCGATGGAACAAGCCGAACGGCTCCTAGCCAGCTTCCGGGACACCCCCAAGATCACGCATACCCATGACAACCGCGCTTTTTACAACAAGTTGACCGACACCATCAACTTGCCAGAGTTGAAGGAATTTCGCGAACGCGAGAGCTACTATGCAACACTATTCCATGAGCTAACCCATGCCACAGGTCATGCCAAACGCCTTGACCGAAAAAGCCTGATGAATAGTGCGGCTTTTGGCAGCCACGAATACAGCAAAGAAGAACTTGTAGCGGAATTTGGTGCATGCTTTCTATCGTCTGATTGCGGAATCCTTCAGTCAGTAGAGAATAACAGCGCCGCTTATCTGCAAGGCTGGTTATCGGCTTTGAAATCAAATCCGCGCTGGTTGGTAGATGCTGCGAATCAAGCACAAAAGGCTGTGAACTATCTAAAAGATTCTTCGCCCGCCAATCCTCACTAAGCACGATCGTTGACACACTAAGAATGCCGCTCCATCTCGTAGCGGCGTGACTCCCTTTCGCCTTTTCTGCACGCTTTAACCATCAAAATACAGGTTTTCCAAGCAAGTATTCGTAGCGCTTGCCTCGATTCCTATTGTCAATCTTTGATCTCACATACCCCAAATCCGACTCGAACAATTTTGCAAAAAATTCACTTTTTCCGAGGAAAAAATGGGTCAATTAAAATATAATCTGACCGTTGATTCGTTGAGAGCAGATGATAAAAATAATGCTAAAAGCAACTTTCAAAAATGCAGCAAATGCCACGAGCAGAAAAGTCCCGAAGCGTTTTATTATCGCAGCGGCAAGGCTGATCGGATTTGCAAGGAATGCAAAAAGTCAGCGCAGAAAGACCACTACCGAAAAAAGACTTTTGCGCAAAATGCAGACGAGATCTTTGGGAATATTCTTAACAAGATTCTTGAATATAAAATTGATCGGGCGCGGCTTGTACTCGATGAACTAAGGAGGCTGGAAAAAGAATGCGAAGCAAAGCTTTAAAAACTCATATCGATAACTTGACTGCGGTGGAATTTTACCGTGTCTCCGGCAAAAGCCAAGAAGACAAATTTTCCTTGGTCTCGCAAAAAACGCAAGGCAGCGAGTATGCCAAGCGCCATGGCTTAAAGGTCGTAAATACATGGTCGGAAGTGGAGTCGGCCTCAAAAGAGGAAGGCCGAAAGAAATTTTTTGAAATGCTTGACTATATCAAAGACCATGATGTTAAGAACGTGATCTTCGATAAGGTCGATCGTGCCGTGCGAGGCTTCAAGTCAGCCGTCATCATCGAAGAGCTGGTCGATAAGCATGGCGTGAAATTTCATTTCAGCCGTGAGAACCTCGTCATTCACGCCGATTCCCCACCGCAGGACAAAATCCGCTTCTACCTCGGCACCATTTTGGCGAAATACTATATCGATAACTTAAAGCAGGAAATCAATAAGGGCCTAAAGGCAAGGTTTGAGGCCGGCCATTGGAACCATAAAGCCCCGGTGGGTTATCTAAACTATGCCGACCCTCAGACAAAAATGGCATCCATCATCATCGATCCTGCGTTGGGGCCAGCGGTCAAAGAAATCTTTGGACTCTATGCCACCAACAACTATTCCTATGTTCAACTGATCGACATTCTCAATCGAAAATCGGAAAAGCAATTCTCCTGGAAGATCCTACCGGATCTGATCTCCAATCCCTTCTACTATGGCGAACGTCGCCTCAACGGCGAGCTACAAGGCAAGGGGTTACACGCGCCCTTGATCAATAAGCAGCTCTTTGACGCTTGCCAAAAGATCAAAGGCATTCGCGCCAAGCAATTCAAAGAAAACCCAGAAAAGCGCCAAATCGAAAAGCCTTTCGTTCAACTCATGAAATGCGCCGCCTGCGGCCACGCCATCACGGGTGAAACGGTCAAGAACCCAAAAAGACAATTATACGTTTACTATCGCTGCTCCTACGCCCCATGCAAGGCCAGCAAAAAGAGGGTCTCCCAACGCGATCTTGACCGGCAAATCAGCGCTGCATTCCTCCCCTTCGATGCCTGTACCGAAAAAGCTATCGAAGCCCTCATTCGGGCCACCCGTGCGAGCATGACCAATTTGGAAGAATACACGAAATCAAACGTCGAAGTTCTCGATAGGATCTATCAGGAAATCAGGAGCGAGCTACAAAAGCGGGACGAACGGTTGCTACGCAAGGAGATCAACCAAGAGACTTACGAAAGGGGTCTAAAAAAACTCAAGCAAAAACACGAACAAGTTTTCGTGCAACTCGAAGCATTCCGAAAGGCAGACCACAAGACTTTCGAAAAGAATCTGGACCTCATCCAACACTTCATTAATCTCAAAGATTTTCAAAAGTTAGGCGAATTTTTATTATCAAAAGCCGAATTGGCGAAAGTAGTCTTATCCAACAGAGTTTTGGATGACGGAAGATTCTGTTATGACTACGTTTTTCCGTTGGATGAGTTCATCCAACTGACCCAGGATCGGGTTTGGTGGGCCCACCAGGACTTGAACCTGGGACCAGCCGGTTATGAGCCGGCTGCTCTAACCAACTGAGCTATAGGCCCTTCATTTTATGAAGGTGGCGATGATAGCAGGGGCAATCATCGCGTTCAAGCAAAAGTCTAGCTTTCGATAAAAGCTTTGAGTTTCTTGCTGCGTGAGGGATGGCGGAGTTTACGGAGCGCTTTGGCCTCGATTTGTCGAATCCTTTCGCGGGTAACGTCGAAGTTTTGTCCAACCTCCTCCAGCGTATGATCGCTTTTCTCTCCAATACCAAACCGCATGCGCAATACTTTCTCCTCACGAGGCGTCAGAGTAGCAAGGGCTTTGATGGTTTGCTCTTCGAGGCTGTTAGAGACGACCGATTCAGAAGGCGAATTCTGAGATTTGTCCTCTAGGAAATCGCCAATATGGTTGTCCTCTTCTTCTCCGATAGGTGTTTCAAGCGAGATCGGCTCTATGGCGATTTTAAGTACCTTGCGGACCTTATCGACACCCATCTCCATTCTTGCCGCGATTTCCTCTGGTGTTGGCTCACGGCCCATTTCCTGCACAAGAAAGCGGCTTGTGCGAATAAGTTTATTTATCGTCTCAATCATGTGAACTGGAATGCGGATCGTCCTGGCCTGATCCGCGATTGCTCGCGTGATGGCCTGACGGATCCACCAGGTGGCGTAGGTCGAGAATTTATAGCCACGGCGGTATTCAAATTTTTCGACCGCCTTCATCAAACCAATATTGCCTTCCTGGATCAGATCCAAAAACTGCAGGCCACGGTTTGTGTATTTTTTGGCAATTGATACCACCAGTCGTAGATTCGCTTCAACAAGCTCTTTCTTGGCCCTTTCAGCGGCCTGCTGCATTTGCGTCAAAGCTGTATAGTGGTAGTCTATTTCTTCGGCTGTCATTTTGGATTCCAGATAAACACGATCGATTGTATCCAGTCCGCTTTTGATATTACGTACAACTCTTTGCCACTCTCGTTCGGAAGCTCTTCCTATCGGATTGTTCGGATTCTTTCGGATCTGGTCAACGAGAGCTGTGGTCGTGACGCCAAGGCTCTTCGAATAATAAAGAATATCCTGATTTGCTTCACGGAGGCTGTTGGAAAATTCCGCAAGGTAATCGATCACATTACTCATCAATTTGCGGTTGATATTGAGGTTGCGAAGGCAGTCGAATACCACGGCACGGTGCGCAAGAAACTTGCTTTTATTTTTGTCATTTTGCGTCTTTTGATACGCAGCAAGCGATTGCTCAAAAACCTCGTAGTGAGTCAAAAATTCCTTGGTAAGCGCAATCAATTTATCGGTATGCGCTTCCTCGTTCGAAGAGGCTTCATCGTCGTCGAAGCCTTTAATGAACCCTTTCATTCTCATTTCGCCCGAAGCAAACTTAGTTGCAGCGGAAACGATGGTCGTGCGTCCGATTTCAAGATTTAAAAGATGGTCGAGAATGCGATTCTCTTCGTTTTCGATCTTCTTTGCGATAACGACTTCGCCTTCGCGTGACAAAAGCGCAACGCTCCCCATCTTGCGGAGATAAATTCGGACGGGATCGTTGGATTTAGAGAAATCATCCGCTTTAGCTACTTTGATTGATTCTGGTTGGGCCTCTTCCTCGTCTTCGTCCTCTTCCTCTTCGGCTTCTTCTTCCTCGTCGTCTTCTTCAGAGCTTGCTTTTTTGGTCTTGCGTCGTTTACCTGAGGTTGCTTCGTCCTCGTCATCTTCTTCGATCTCGTCGTCGATTTCGTCATCAACTTCTACAACGCCTTTGACCGAAATTTTCTCGTCACCAAGAATGACGTCATCACCTACGTCTGTAAAATCGACATCGACATCAACCTCGACGTCGATATCAACATCTCCAATAATATCAACCCCATCAATCACAGCGGGATCATCATCAAACGGTATGCTATCGAGCTTGGCAGCGCCACTTTCCTCGACATGGATGTCGTTCGCTTTCAGCCGCTCCGTTATATAGTGAATGTTCTCGGGCTTATTGAGCTTCGACTCGAGGAGCTTGCTGATGTCTTTGTAGGTCAGAGATCCGTGATCGGAATAACGTTCGTCTAGAATGGCAATGACCTCGTCTAGCTTTGATCGTTCCGGATCTGGAATTTCTGAAGCTGAATCGTCTTCCTCCGGAAGATCAATAAGCTCATCATCATCTTCATCCATGTCGTCCAAAGGCGACACAGCTTTGGCCGTGGTTTTTTTGCCCTTTGCGCCTTTGGCGGGTTTTATTAAAGGGACAACGACCGCTTCTCCTTTTGCGGATTTCGTCGGAGATTTTTTCCCCTTGGATCCTTTGCTTTCCTTGACTTCTTTTGCGTCTTTTTCTTCCGCTAGGTCTTTTTTTAGCTCTTTCTCTTCGGCCTTAGCCACAGCTTTGGCTGACGCTTTTTTGGCGGGGGCTTTGTCAGCTGACGCCTTTTTATGAGTCGGTTTTGTCTTTTCGACGGCGGCAGATTTTTTTGCCGGTGTTTTTTTTGCCTCGGCAGTTTTTTTGCTGTCCTTGGGTACTGCTTTCTTTGCAGGAGCTGGGGCTTTTTTGGGCTTGGCCAAGGGGGCTTTTTTAGTGATTTTCTTGAGTGCTTTCTTTACAACCTTTGTGACCGCAGCCCTAGCGTTTTTTACCTTATTCGCAGCGGCCAGCGGCGTTTTTTTCCCAGGTTTCGTTGTATTCGTGGCCTTTTTTTTCTGTGTGGTTTTCTTATTCGCCATAGGGCCTCGAGATCTCCCCTGATGAGGTTGTATTAGGATTAGGTCTGTAATCAGAATATAGTTTACAGAGGGAACCCAACTTTAACCTAAGATCTTTACAGGTAGAAGTGTGAAAACGCAACAATAAAGTCAATTCCATGGGTCGGTTGAAGGCTATCGGCTCAGGTTAAACGCCTAACATCTGAAGACTAGTGACCGAGCTCCTTCAGGCGCAGATTTATTTTATTTATAGACTGAAGGCATTGTGTGGTCTCGGTGAGGGCGTCTGAGTGCTCTAGCAATTGGGAGAGCCGCTCCTTGATATCTAGCCTTGCTTTCTTTAGCTTTAAAGCGGCATGGGTATTTTGGATTTTTGCAATCGCGTCGCGCCGGCTCTCGTTCAATTTGAGCTCAAACAAGCCCTTCCGATCTCGAATTTTATTAAGTGCAGCCAAAACAGAAATATTACTGGCTCCTTCCCAAGCGACCAGATCCTGTCCCTCAGGGGAGACGCCCGCCTTGAGGCTGTTTAAAAAAGCCTGCGCAAGTCTGTGCCATGCAGGGTGCCAATTAAGCTCTACCTCCACCCAACGGTGCAGTTCGTCAGGAACAACGTCACCGGGTTGGGCATAATAAAGGTGTGAAAGAAATTCCCCCTCAAGAAGACTGAGCGGCGTTACAACCATAGGTTCGTCTACAGTTGTGCTCCTTTGTTCCGACGACTGCGGCCTGAGAGGTTTTGGAGCAATTTTTTTTGCTGGACTAAGCGCTAATTCGATATCACGCCTTGGAACGCTGGATAGTTCGCTGAGTTTGCCGACCAAATAAGTGCGTTGAATAGCGTCCGGGATCGTCACGAGCCAAGGGATGAATTCCTGATTGATCAGATGAGGTACCTCAAGCTGACCACATTGCCGGAGCTTTTCACGAAACGCGAATTCGAGCAAATTTTCGCTGCTCGCGATCAGATCCTCCAGCGCCTGGGGGCCGCGCTTTCTGACAAAGCTATCCGGATCTTCCCCTTGAGGCAAGACGCCGACTTTAACCGTCAAATGAGGCACCTGCAAGGCCAAGGCTATGGTCCTAAGGCTCGCGTTTTTTCCCGCCGCATCACCGTCAAAGATTAAATAAAGTTGATCGGTCGCTTGGGTCAAAGATTTCAGATGTTGCAAGGTCAACGAGGTCCCCATGCAGGCTACTGTTTCTTCAAACCCATGGCTCCAGAGAGTTAAAGTATCCATGTAGCCTTCGACCAAGATCGCGCGCTTTTTCTTTTTGATCATGGCCATAGCTTCGAACAATCCAAATATCGTGGCTGATTTATCAAACAAAGGCGTATCGCGCGAGTTCTTGTATTTTGGCTTGTCATCGCCCAGCGTGCGGCCGCCAAAGGCTACGATCCGGCCATGACGATCTCGGATCGGAATTGTGATGCGATGTCTAAAAAAATCGTACACCCTCGGTCCGCTTCCTGAACGAAACGCAAGCGAGCAATCGACCGCATCCTGATCACCAAATTTTATTCGTTTTCTCAGTCCCGAAATTAGATACTGCGGTGCTTGATCGCTATAGCCAAAGCCAAATCGCTTGATATCCTCTGCCGTGAATCCACGGTGCGTAAGGTAAGCACGGGCTTCGGCGCCAAGATCTGACCCAAGGGTCTCGATCAAAGTCTCCTGTGCGGCTTGAAGGAGACGGAAGTGCAACGCGATTTTCTGCGAAGCCTGAGTATCATGGTCGGTACGCTCCAGCTCAGGAGCATCGACGCTAAATTTCTCCGCTAGAAATTTCAAGGCTTCGATGAAACCGAGTCCGCGCTTCTTTCTGACAAAGTCGATGGCATCACCATGCTCGTGGCAACCAAAGCAATGGTAGTTGGTTTCATAGACCACAAAACTGGGTGATTTTTCATCATGAAATGGGCAGAGCCCCATGGCTCGGCCGCCTTTGTTGGACAGAGCAACATCTTCGCCGATCAAGGCGGAAAGGTCGATACGATCCAGGATGCGCTTCTTGGCTAATTCAACCGACAAACCACACTCCGCAACTTATAGTCCAGCTTCTTGTAGGCTATGGGCTATTTCCATCTGAGGTTTGGAAAGGGACTTCGGAAAATCTATCTCGACGACGGCAAACAAATCACCCCGTCCATCACCAGATGTGTAGCCAAGGTTCTTAAGGCGAATCTTGGTACCTGGCTGCACGCCTGCAGGGATCTTGATGCGCTTGGCGCCATCCAATGTTTGAATCTCTTTAGAGGTTCCGAGCAAAGCTTCGGAGATCTTGAGACGAACTTTGGTCTCCAGATCGTCACCTTCCCGCTTAAAATCGGGATGCTCAGCCACTTGGATTAAGACAAAGAGATCACCCGGAGGACCGCCACCCATCGATTCCGCACCGCGGCCGCTGACCCTGAGCTTAGAGCCAGTCTTAATACCTTTGGGGATTTTGACGGTGATGTCACGTTCAACCCCACCTGCAAGACTAAAGGAAATTCTTTTTTCGGCCCCGTGAAAGGCATCCATAAATCCGATGGTCAGCGGATACTCAACATCCTGACCTTTGCGCGCCTGACTATAGCCCCGGCCGCCGAATCCCTGGCCACCAAAGATACTCGAAAACATTCCGCCGCCAAATCCGAATTCTTCAAAAATCTTGCTGAAATCGGTACCGCGGAAAATATCTTCTTGGCTGAAGCGCTGGTGGAACCCTTGGTCGCCGAACATGTCGTATTGCTTCCGCTTCTGCGCATCGGAAAGTACAGCATAGGCTTCGTTTACCCGCTTAAATTCCTCTTCAGCCTCTTTGTTGTCGGGATTGCGGTCCGGATGGTATTGTAACGCCTTCTTGCGAAAGGCTTTTTTGAGTTCGGCATCGGAGGCTCCTTTGCTGACACCCAGGATATCGTAGTAGTTTGACATACTTAAACCTCGACCAATTAGGAGGATCAATCACATTCGAATGTAAGCAGATATAGCCTCTTGTCAAGGTTCCTAAGAATTTAAGCTATGATAAAATAAATAAAAAAGGAGCATAGCACATGTTGTCCGAGAAGGTGAGGCGAATATTTGGCATCATCGGTCGATGGATGGCTATCCTGGCCTTGGTCGCCGGGGTTTGCGGGTTTGCCTATTACCGCTCGGTCAAGTCTGGCTTACAGGCTGAGGCGCATCTTATGATTTCCTATATCTCCACACTGCAAAACGCCTATGAGCTTGAAAATGGACATTTTGTCGGATTCGACTACTATGGCGCCGCGATTCAAGGCAATGATCATTGCGTCCAACCCGAAGGCGCAAAGCTACTGGGTTTTCAGATAGCGTGGTGCACCGGAGCTAAAAGGGTTGAGCCAGTGCGCTATGCTTACAAAGTCTTGCTAAATCCAGCGCCTGATATTCCTTACGCAATTGTCGCAACCTCAGGGAGTGACAATGACCGAGAAAGTTTTATTTGTTATGGGCGCGGCGAGACCGACGAATGGGTCGCTGAAAGCCGGAAAAAGCGCGAGCATACCAAGGACTGCGACCCAGATCCGTAATTTCTCAACCGGTAAGATCCGATGGCGACCGACCTTTTTTGCCAGTCTGGTTTTGTTCCTTTTCGAGCGTCGAGGATAATAGATTGAGGGCTTCGGCCACTTCGCCAAAGGCATCGTTGCGTCTGAGAACGATCCGAATGTCGTATCGTTTGTTGACCAAAGCCATGATGTGTTTGTGGAAGGCGATTGTGGGGCCCACTAAGCGGTGTGTATACCAAACCGTAACACTGACCACGCTTACCATATATACGGCGATTGCAAGGAATACATAGAGTTCGACGCTAATCCAGTAATCTCGCAAAATTTCCTTAACCTCATCCTGGGCATCTGTCAGCAAAAGAACCGACTGGAATAGATCGGCAAAATTCCAATAGATAATAATGCCTAAACTCAAGGCAAAAAGGGTGGATAGGAGTATGGTATAGAGACCCAGTACCGTCTGGAGGCCTGGTTGGAGTAGGAAATTCCGCAGGCTTCTTTTCTTGGGCTTGGGCTTGGGTTTGTGTTGCGAAGCGACCGGCTCATTCATGATGATTGCACCTCTCCTGATAGATCATAA
>CAZOSN010000010.1:43754-53280 GCA_964582405.1 uncultured Oligoflexales bacterium
GCAAACCCTTTCTATATTATCATTAACCTGCAAGCCATTGGGCAGTTGTGTCTAAATTGGAAAGATTCCAGCAGAAGCTCCGTCAGAGTAATCGATTGAAAGAAATAGGTAAGGTAGGGAATTCTAGAATCGTACCAACTAAAAAACTAATGGTTTTGGTTCTCGAGGCCGACACTAATTGTGTTCGGCCAATCAATTCCTCAAGGAGAGCCGCGTATGACGAAAGAAGCCAACTCAGACAATCAAGAAGGCAAACCAGAGAAAAAAGCAAAAGGCGCCCCCAAAAAAGACGCCGAGAGTGGCAGTGTTACTCATGAAAGCCGCAAGGTTGAAGAAAAGCCAAATTGGACTATTCAGCGTGCCAAGCGCTGTGCTCGGCGGTTTAATTCCGTCGAAGAGTGGTCGAAAGGACATCCCTCAAGCTACAAGGCGGCCACCGCCCATGGTTGGCTTCGGGACTGTAGCGCTCATATGAAGTCCAAGGTTGCAGATATCAACGCCAACCGCCCCAAATACCCCAAAATGCCTGCCAGTGCCTAACCGGCGGATTGACAGAGTGAAAGAAAAGTTGAATCGGCTCGCGTAATAGCGCGAGCCGATTCTTTTTTTTGGGCAAGCCGCTTGGTTTGTGGTACAAATCGCCTCTACAATCATGTTCTATTCCGGCAAGAGGCATTCTCATGACATCTCCCCTCAGGTCCCTCATAAACAGCGGTACCAAGCTATGGCTTGATTCGATTGACCCTGACCTTGTTGTAAAGAATAGGGAACTGGGCGCCACCGGTGCGACCTCCAACCCTATCATCATTGCCAATTTGATTAAAACCGGGCGGTGGGACACCGATATAGCGGACCTTAAGCGCAAGGGTTTGGGGGCCGAGGAGATCGCTTGGCGGTTGACTGATCAATTGGTCTCGCGCGCAGAAGAAATATTCAGGCCGATCTACGAGGACACGCGCGGAAACGATGGCTATGTGAGCTTTGAGCTTGATCCGTTGCTAGAAGATCGAGACTGCTCGCTCAGCATCAACGACAAGATTGAGGCTTATGTTGCGCTTGGCAAGAAATGGTCAGCTGGCCATCCCAACCGCATGATCAAGGTACCGGCGACACCTGGGGGCATAGGCGCTTTGGAAGCATTGGCTGCCCATGGCATCAACCTCAATGTCACCTTGCTTTTTACCATGAGTCAGTACCATAAAGCCCGCGAGGCAGTCAGGCGAGGATTTGAAAAGTGCGCGAATCGCGCCAAGGCTAAGAGCGCGTACAGTATTTTTGTGTCGCGGCTTGATGTCTACAGCGAAACCCACGTGAAGGACCTTGGGGTGGCTCAAGGCTGGCTCGGGATTGTCAATGCAAAACATATTTGGCAGGACAATCAATCTTTTTGGGCCAAACAAGGTTTTCCGCTTGACCAGGAGATGATCTTTGCGAGCACGGGCACAAAAAAACCGAGCGATCCACCTTGGAAGTACGTTGAAGCCCTTGCTGGTAGCGATATTCAAACGAACCCACCGGAAACCAACGACGCGATCGAGGCCAGCGGCAGGCACATCGAAGCGGAGATTCAGAGGCTGCCCAGCCCTGAGATTCTCCGACTGATCGAGACCAAGGTCGATATGGCCCATATGGAGCGGGTGTTGATGGACGAAGGGCTCGCAAAATTTGCCGAGCCGCAAAAAAGCCTCATCAAGCTTATAGATCAAAAAATTTCCTGCTAAACGCAAGGAGAGCAGGGCTATGTTTGGCATCGGTCCCCTCGAATTAGTTGTGATTGCCGTCGTGGCTTTGATTGCGGTCGGTCCCGAAAGGCTACCGCATTTAATGCGGCAGATCGGTAAATACTTTGTTCATGTGCGGCGCTATTCATCGAGCATAAGAAATGAGATCAATGAGGTTATGCGCAGCGCTGAAAACGAAATCCGTATGGAAGAGGCGCGCAAGCTCCGCGAGGAGATTCAAAAAGAACTTCGCGATGCCGGGAAACCTTTGCCCCCTGCCGAAGAACCGCCCGTACTTAAACCCATTCATTCTCAACCGGTGGGGTTTGATGCGGACCTTTCCTTTCAGGCCGAATCTTCACCACAAGCAAAAAATGAAGAGAAACCCCAATGAAACGAATTCTGGTTCGGATGGCTATTGCTGGTCTCGTCGGATGGGGCACCCCATCGCGTAGCGAACCATGGATTGCAAGCCGTTGGTCTTCGGAGATAAAATCGCAAAATTGTCAGAATTGCCATGTCAATCCTAACGGGGGTGGCTTGAGAAATTCATTTGGCAAAGACGTTGAGGACACCAAACTCTTTAGCTTTGGGGCTACCGAAAAATCCAATGAAACCGCGGCCCGACCGTCCAAAATCGGAGCCGGTGGCGATCTTCGCCTGGCTGCGGTGAAGCATAATTTTGGAGACAAGGACAACACTAAGGTCATGCCCTACTTTATGTCGGCAGATATTGGCGTGAGTTTTCGACCTGCAACCAATTTTCAGATGGTGGTTGAAAATCAATTTCTTGGCGCCGAAGAGGTATCGTCAGCGGAAAAGTTCGTTGCACAACCATCCACTAAAGCGATTTACGTCAAAGTAGATGGACTCCCCCATGATATCTATGCCATGGCTGGACACTACAAGCCCAGATTAGGGGGAAGTAGGACAGAGCCGTATGACTTGGCTCAGGTTATGGAGGGGCTTGCCTTAGGTGCGGACAGACCAGAGACTCTTCGCTACCAGGCGGCTAGCGTGGGGTTCGATAGCCAGCTCTTGTATGCGAATTTTCATCTTGTGGGAAAGCGGCAGACGGGAGATGTTAATGAAAATCGAGGAGCCGTGTTTAATTCAGGTCTCCAATTTGCTGACCTAGGCTCGACGCTTGAGTATTCCGCATGGGCAAGCGAGGATCGGCACAATGCAGACTATCCCGTTCGAATCATGATGCATGCCCTGGGAGCATCCACGGCTCTTTTCGGTCAGAGACTCATGCTGCATGGCGCATTAGTATCGTTCGAACGCGACGATACGGCCAAAGATTTTCGTCGTGGCGGTTTGCGCTCTTTTGATGCAAAGGGGCGTCTATGTGGCGAAACTTATGTGACACTATCTCTCTCTCGTGCGAATACCGATCCATGGCTTAGACCAGGACTCAGTCGGCAACAGCAATGGGGCTTTAGTAGCTACCTCGCGCCAGGATGGGAGGTTGAGCTTAGCTCGCTTACCGAGCAGTTTGATACCCATGGTGGACCGACGGGAGTACACCAGAGTTATCTTGCCGAGACCCATCTGTTTTTTTAGCCAGATGACTCCGTTTGTCTGCGAGTCTGTTTATTGGCCGTTGACGTTTGGCTCTTAACATATTGAAATAGAAAACCTCGAAAGCTTCGATTTTGATCAGGCTATAAGTCATGCCACGCTTTCTCGTCGAGGCTTACTTAATCGTGGAATCTATTGCGGGTTGCCCCGGTGGCATAAGAAATCGCCCCGAAAGGTACAGACTAAATATGATCGCTGTACCAAAAATAAGTGTTTGACCTGTGGGGGGCTTTCTCACAAGTAGGGTTAGAGTTGCTGTTAAGCCAAGCATAAAAAAAAGACTCGCCATTGCCGCTCGCCATGGAACAACAGAAGGGTTAAATTTTTTTGAGTTCTCCTCGGTGATTTCTGGAGCAGCAATAACACCGTTCTTGGTCCAACCCGGCCGACTAATCAACAGAATTAGTTTGTCTTTTAGCCCTGGAAGAGATCTCATTTGTCTCCAGAGTTGTTTATAGGCCCCGAATTGCGCGGTTATGGGGTTGAATGTATGGAGTGGTGTTGTGATTCCGTAGGTTGGAGAAATCAATTCGGGTTGAAAAGTTCCAAATAGGCGGTCCCAGATAATTAGAACGCCTCCATGGTTTTTGTCGATATACTCTGGATTCCGACCATGGTGCACTCTGTGGTGAGACGGTGTGTTGACCCACGCTTCGATCCATTTGGGAAACTTGCCAATCACCCGGGTGTGAAACCAGAACTGCCCCACGGTGTTGAGTGCTGACATACCGATAAGCCACTCCGGGGGGAAACCGACAATTGCAAGAGGTAGGTAAAACCAAATCCCAAAGAGGTACTGGGTCATGCTTTGCCGCAATGCGGTCGTGAGGTTGTATTCTTCGCTTTGGTGATGGACAACGTGAGCTGCCCAAATAATATTCACCTGGTGGGCGCAGCGGTGAAACCAGTAATAGCAGAAATCGACTATTATGAACATGATCATCCCCGCTGCAAGTTGCCGCGCGGGGGACCATACGGTCATGTCAAGCATAGCCAAGTGAAAGTAGAACCAAGCATAGAATCCGAGCACGTGAGTTTTGACGAGTAGGCTGACAAAAGACTGCATAACACCGCAGGTTAGGCTCGCGATGCTATCATTGAGTCGGTAGAAGCCAAGCTTCTTTCTCGACGAAATAAAAGCTTCTAACATGATCAGCCCAAAAAACACCGGAATCGCCAAACCGATGTAGTTGGATGTCATAACTGTCGTTACAAAGGCTTGATCGATCATAGTTGCCCCCATGGACAAACGCTTAGCCTAGTTTGAGGCTGGCAGTGACAGCTCGCTTGATCGCGTTCCGCTCCCTGCGCCATACGTCTTGACACACCTCAAGTTCGATGCCCGCATAGATCTCGTCTCGGAAAATCCGTCTAAGAGCGGTGGTGTGCCCGTCGGAAGTTCCACGGTAAGGGGCATTGAGCCAAACCGCAAGGTCGAGCCGATCTTGTAAAGTTGCCTGAAGAGTACGGGCTATTGCCCGTTCCGTAGGTCGATTCGGGTCATAGAGAATACCGATATCGACCTTGCGTTTTTTGGTGCCGAGAATGCGGACAAAGCTATGAACCGATAGATGAACAACGTTCCGGTTCATTCTGTGGAACTTGCGAATTTGGTTCAGCGTCTTGGTCCGAAAAGGAACATAGTAGCGTTCGACAAGGGCTTCACGTGTGTTCTGGGAAAACTGGGATAGAACCGCAGCGTGGAGTGCCTTATGACCAAGGGATCGATTGCAATCAACAACAAGCCGCGAAACCTCGGCTTCAAAAAGCGGGGCACCCAGAGCTTTAGCAAGAGACCGGGCTAACTCGCGCGCGCCCTCATCATAGCCTCGATGGCTATAACGGAGGCTTCTCTTGAGGATGTTTGCATAGGCCTTCGGCGTCCTAGGGGAGGCGTGTTCGCAGGTAAGAACAAGTTGTGGTGCTTTAGCTGGCAAAAAACTTGTCCTCTTTTAGCGAGGTAGCGATTTTGTGGTAGACGGTAAGTATCGCTTCCTGGCTTGGGTTTGGCCCGAGGCTATTCAGGATGCGGCGCGCTGCGCAGCCATGGGTTAGCAAGAAATTGAGTTCATTTTTATAGACGGCACTCGTCTCGTCCAAACATTCCTTGGTCACATGCAGCCAGAGGTCACGGGTCGAGGCGCTTCCAGCTAGACCAAACACTGCAAGATAGTCTGGGTCATCAATGACATGGTCTAGGCCGAAAACTAGTATCTTATCAAGCTGTTGCCTTAGCATCAGCTCATCGAGCTTCTGAAGGTTTTTTTGTGATACCCAGCGTTCGTTTACAAGCTGCTTGATAAGGCTGACAGCAAAACTAATGATAGCGAAATCGGACCGCAGGCATTCACCAATATCAAGGATACGTATTTCAATTGCGTGGCGCGAGAAGCGCGCGATCGCTGCACGAGAATTGAGCCATTCGTCTTGGAGGATATCGTCGGGATCAAGACCTTTAATATCATTGTACATCGGCTCTAAAATTACACGTTTGTAGTCAGCTTCTGAAAAAACCCGTTCGGGAATCGCGGGGCCTATCACAGATGGGATACGGCGTTGATTCTGTAGATAATAGAAAAGTCGCGAATCGAGGTAGGGTCCAGGTTTGCCTTCAACCAGGGGCGAAGACGCCGCAAGGGCCGGAAGGATTGGGAGCACAGCGCGGATCGCGGCATGAAGTAATCCAAATTCGGTATCGTCGTAGAAGGGGAGGTTGATATGGATACTCTGAAGGTTGGACCAACCATGGCCAGAACAATTAAAGATTCGATCGTAAGTTCTATAGATCGTCGCGTCCTCGTCTGTCCATAGCTTGGTTTCCTGTTCGGGCACAAACAGAGGATGCATTGACGTTGGAAGCAGCATGGCGCCATGCCTTGCAAGCCTTTGATTTAGCTCGCTCACGGCCTGAAACATTTTTCGGTGTAGTTGAGCTAAATCACGTGCGGGTCCGTCGGATTTGATCTCGATCACATGCATGACAAGTTCGTTTGACCAGGCGACTTCGCCTAGCGAAACCTCGCGGGTGTTTGCCCCAGCAAGCTCTTTAAGCACCTTGTCAGAAATTGGCAGAGCCTTCAGCGACGTTTGGTCTACGATCATGTATTCGAGTTCAATCCCAAAACCCGCAAACAAATGAATTCGTTCGGTTCGGCTCATTGAGATACCCCCAAAACACGTCGTTCCATTTCTTTGAGAAAATGCAGAATGATTCTTTCGTAGAGTTTGTCTTTCAAATGTTTATCTTCGCAACCATGATCTATGCTTGGATTGTCATTGATTTCAATCACATAGTACTTGCCCTTATATTCCTTGATGTCCAGCCCGTAAAACCCACCGCCTATGGCGGACGCGGCCTTTGTTGCGAGTTTGAGCAACTTTGGTTCGATAGCTTCTATGGGTAGTGTTTCAAATTGCCCGGCGACGACATTGCCTTTCACATCCTTCTTGTAAATTTGCCAGTGATTTTTGGCCATAAAGTATTTGCAGGCATAGAGTGGAACGCCATCTAAGATTCCAATCCGCCAATCAAACTCGGTGGGCACAAATTCTTGCACCACAATCAAGTCTGAGTTTTCAAGCATTTGGGTCAACATTTGCCTTAGCTCTTCCGGTGTCGTCGCTTTGATTACGCCCTGAGAAAATGAGCTATCTGGTTTTTTTAAGACCGCAGGAAGGGTGACATTACCGATCAGCGTTTCAAGGTTTTCTTTATGAATTAAAAGGGTCTTTGGCGCTTTGATTTTTTGCTTTGCAAAGACCTCAGCCAAATACACCTTGTTTGTGCAGCGAAGTATTGATTCGGGATCGTCAATGACCACGAGCCCCAAAGCCTCTGCTTTTTGAGCAAAGCGATAGGTATAGTGATTCACCGCAGTTGTAACCCGGATAAACAACCCATCAAATTCCGCCAATCTTTTGAAATCGTCTTTCGTGATCAGCTCCGAATCGATCCCGAGATGAGCCGCTGCGCTGACAAATTTCTTGATCGCACGTTCGTTGGACGGAGGGAGCTTTTCTTTTGGATCAACCAGAATTGCCAGGTTAAATTTCGCTTTGACAAGTTTGAGGCTCTTGATTCGACGGGTAAGGTACTCCTCTGCAAATCGTTCGAGATCTCGTTTATGCGAGATAGGGACCTCTTTTAGGCCGATAGGAGTGATCTGCTGAAGACGCCATTTTTCTTTTCGGACGAACTTGGCTCGTATGAGCGGCGAATTGAAATTCTTGTGCAGTTCTTTTGCAAGCTTGCCATATTTTTTGGCAAGATTTTTTCCAAAGTAGATACTTAGGTCGAAGACATCTGGTCTGATATCTTTGAGACTCTTTTGTATCAATTCTTCAAGGCTCTGCGAGCGTATTTTGAGCAAGGACTGCGACTTGATATCAAGAATTGTCGCAACAGAGGGGACTACTTTCTGCCCACGTGCCGAAGCCAAAAGCGAGACATAATATCCCGAATGCTGATAGACATAGGAGCCGCACAGATTTATGACCCTGGCTGCAGGGAGGCTTTGGTAAGTAGGATTCGTTAAGTACTCTTTGCTGCTTACGACATGGAGTCCATTGATATTCGGGGCCCAATCTTCGACATGGTCGACCACGAGAATCATTCTCATCAGCTAGTTTTCCCGCCCTAATTCTAGAATTAACAAATTGGCATCGTAAGTAACCACTCCCAAAAGAATTGCACTGATGAGATGATTAAAATCAACCTGGTACCTATGGATATCTGGAAAGGGATTTGGCTCTGGTCGGTATGGATCAACAACAGAAACGCGCTGCGTCTCGGTATTGATGCCGTCAAGAACGACAAAATGACCAGTCGGATACCCTTTGATGTCATCAGGCTTGCATGTCGCTGGAATTTCCCGCAGGCATTTGTAGAGATATGTCGCGCTTAAACCCACGATGATCGGCTTCTTATCAAGCAAAAACCTCCGAATCAACCCAAAAGTCAAATCCTCTAAATGCAGAGCCCCGCCCAAATTGAGGAACTCAAGATAAGATTTTGTAGCATAGACTAGCTTTTGATCATAGGATTTCGCTCGCGCCTGCTTGGTTAATTTCGAGCTGATCTTGACCTTAGGGTTATTAAACCAGGTAGGGTCGAACAAATGCAAATTAAATGTGTAGATTTTTGCTCGAAAGCCTCGTCTAATCGCATGAGTCCCGAGAATGCAGGCCAGAGTTCCACCCTCTTGCAGCATGTCAACCTCGGAAATTACCTGGTCGAGCTCGGTCCCTTGCTGGTAGTAGTCATAAACAGATTGCAGACAGGCCGGTCCGCAGGTTGTGTCGGTGGGTTGTTTGACGACCGAGATGTTTAACTGGATGTTCATTGCCGGTACTCTAGCCAACTTTCAGGAGTTCTTGAGCTATTCCGATTAGTCTATCATTGGTGAATGGTTTCATCAGCCATGCTTGTATACCTAGCTTTTTGCCTTTTTCAACATATTCGGGTTTGGTAAAGGCTGTGACAATAACAATAGGGATTCCCTCAACTGCGTTGATATTACGTAAAGTCTGAACAAACTGGAATCCATTCATCTTGGGCATTTGCAGGTCGCAGATGATCAGCGCGATATCAGGATTTTGGCTGATGGTTTCGATGCCGTTTTGTCCATTCTCAGCCATCACCACCTGAAAACCTGCTTGGGTAAGTAAGATTTGCAGCAGCTGGCGCAATACTTCTTCGTCTTCCACAACTAAAACCTTTTTTGCCGCACCCTTGACCCTGTTTTCTTCGGGACTTTTTGGTGGATCGCTGCGCAGGGATTCCCCGATTCCGCGGTAGCCAGCATCCCGTGCTTTTGCGCTCAATTCCAGCGCGTCCTTGTCTGAACCAGGGATAAGCTTCGCCTTGATAAGCAGAGCTAGCTTTTCCAAAGCCCAACCAGAACCTTGATTGGCAGCTTGCCGCCACCAAAACGCTGCCTTTTCATAGTTTGGCGTCCCTTGTAATCCTACTTCAAAGAGCAGTGCCAGTTTGCATTGCGCCTCAGCATCACCAATCTGCGCCTTTTCCTCCAAGGTAAGCGTCGGCTCAGGATCGGGGTTGTCTGTCAAATGTTCATCTGTCAAGCCGTAGACCCTCGTGCGATTGGTTAGTCTGCCCTAGTGGTCAGTCTCCCGCCGTTCATGACTTTAGACGTCGGGACTGACCCACTAGTGGTTCATCGCAGCTAATTTTAATTGTAAGTGGCTCATCTGTCGCCCAT
>CAZOSN010000011.1:0-10566 GCA_964582405.1 uncultured Oligoflexales bacterium
TTTTGTAACTTCCTTGGACCTCCAAAATCCCCGCCTCATTAAATGCGAAAAGGTTGGCGTGATAAGAGTTTGATCCCAGGTCGATGATCGTGATTGGAGGAAGGTTTTTAAAATCTGGTTTTATGGTTTTTTCCCTTTCAAATTTACGATCGTCTTGGTTGATTGCTTATTGAACACGGGGCGATCTGTACCCTTTCGGTGACCATGGTGAATGGCTTTGTCATAGGGCATGGATTTTAATCCTGACTCGCGCGCGATCTCGATGAATTTAGATTGCGCCTGAACGAGCGGATCTCCCGGCTCGCGGGCTCTTGGATAGTAATTGCCGTCGCTGGCCAGGTGGCGCGCCTTCACGTTGTCTGCGAGGTAGGTATCCAGGATTTCTTCTTTGATTCTCTGATGGCAGATAGGATCAAGAACGGGATAGAGGAGTTCGACTCGTCGGATCATATTGCGCGGCATCCAATCCGCGCTCGATAGAAAAATTTTTTCGATTCCACCGTTTAAGAAATAATAGATGCGACTATGTTCCAGAAAGCGATCAACGATTGCAATGACACGGATATTTTCGCTCAGGTTTTTCAGTCCAGGTTTTAAGCAGCAGATTCCGCGTACGATGAGATTGATACTGACGCCAGCTTGCGATGCTTCGTAAAGCTTCAAAATAATATCAGGGTCAACAAGCGCGTTCATTTTTCCAATGATCGCGGCCTGAAGGCCTGCACGGGCGTTTTGGATTTCGGTATTGATAAGCTCCAGAATCTTAGTCTTAAGGTTTAGTGGGGCGATCGTAATTCGCTTAAATTCAGGTATGACCCAGCTGGAAATACCGTTTTCATGATTAAAAATATTGAAACCAGTCAATAAGTTAAAAAAGGTAGAAATATCATGACCGATTTCAACGTTTGCCGTGATAAGGCCGAGATCGACATAGAATTTCGCGGTTGCTGAGTTGTAGTTTCCGGTCGATAGGTGAACATAGCGTTGCATGACTTCGCCCTCGCGCCGGACGACCAAGGTTGCTTTGCCGTGGGTCTTGAGCCCGATAAAACCGTAGACTACATTAACGCCTGATCGTTCCATTTCACGAGCCCAGCTGATGTTGTTCCGTTCATCAAACCGCGCTTTAAGCTCGACGACGGCTGTAACCTGTTTGCCGTTCTCTGCCGCTCGAATGAGGGCATTGATTACAGGTGAATCGCCTGACGTTCGGTAAAGGGTTTGTTTGATTGCCAGTACATCAGGATCGGCGGCTGCATTATTGAGAAATTCGATTACGGCATAAAAGCTTTCATAGGGATGATGGATAAGAAGGTCGCGCTCAGCTACGAGTGCAAACATATCTTTACTCGATTTAAGTCGTGGAGGAAGCCTTGGGTTGAAGTTGAGATCCTTTGCTTCTGCTATGGGCAGATCATAGAGGCTACTTAGGCCACAGAGGTTGATCGGACCGGGGACTTTATAGATATCATTGTCGTTTAAGACTAGTTTGTTCTTGAGAATATTAATTATGGTCGGTGAAGTGTTTCCTTCGATTTCAAGACGAACGGCGCGCGCTTGTTCGCGGTCCTTGACCCCTTTCTGCACTGACTTAAGAAGATCGACGACATCGTTTTCGAGAAGCGTGAAATCCAGATCTCGAGTCACTCTAATCGAAGTGACGTCTTTTATGTAGTACCCAAGAAACAGACTATCAAGATGCCGAGCGACTAAGTCTTCGAGTAGGACAAAATCGTAACCCTCTGTGCCTGCTATTTGAATCTGAATGAGTCTCGGTAGCACCTCCGGAATTTCCACGAGCGCAATTGGAGGATTTTGGATTTGGTCGATATTGCTATTAAATACAATGAGCAGATAGAGCTTAAGATTACCTAGAAATGGAAATGGATGCGCAGGATCGACTGCGAGTGGCGTTAAGACGGGAAACACTGATCGATAGAAATATTCCGTAAGATCCCGTTTGTGGCCGTCGTCGAGATCATTGTACGAATGGATCGAAACATGGAAATTTCGAAGACGCGGAAGGATGTCCTGATAGCAAACACTGTAGAGCCGGTTAACCTGGTCGGTGGTTACTTTGGCCACTTCGGCCATGACGGCTGCGGGAAGAAGTTGATCGGGGCTGTCGGTGTTGGCCAGGTTCTCACTCATCGAGCGCTTGAGCCCCGCGACGCGAACCATAAAAAATTCATCGAGGTTGCGGCAAAAAATATCAACGAATTTGATCCGTTCTAGATCTTTTGTGCCAGAATTGATAGCTTCCTCAAGCACACGTTCATTAAACTTGAGCCAGCTGAGTTCGCGGTTGAAGAATATGGCCGCCGGAGCCAACGATTTGTTAGTTTGTGGTTGGAAAATCGTGGGAGTCATGGTCTTCTCTTCAGAAGGGTGCCTGCTTTGATGTTAAACTATGCACGCTTCGCGGATTATAGAAAATACTACCTACCAAAACACATTGGCAAGAAGAGACGACGAAATGATCAAAATACTTGGCCTATTTGGCTTACTTGTATTTCTCACCAACTGCGATCAAAAGCGATCTAAAGGTGTGGCGGAGTCACCCTTTGTTCGTAGTGGCAAGGCTGTTGCTCAGGGGGACCGTCAATATTCTGACGTCAATCCTAGGATTAATGCTGATGGAGATCGAGTCGTATTCCTTTCGGGTAGGGCCCCCCATGAAGGCTCATTTCGGGCCTATAGACTGAGTGTCTCTTCCAATTCGAGTCCTCAGCGCCTCACCAACAACGATAATTTTGAAGAGATTGGGGTTGAGATAAGTCCCGATGGTTTATATACGGCCGTTTCTTATTTAGACCAGTCAAATCATGCCATCATTCGTGTTCAGTCGTTTGATCGGATCGATCAATCTTTCGAAATTGCGGGAAACTTCACCGGCGTTTCGAACATGGCGTTCTCGTATGAGACTCCACCCGCGCTGAGTTTCATTTCGTTAAATGATCAAGGTGAGCGAGCGCTTCAGGTAGTTACCTTTAAAGCCTTTAAAGAAGGTGCATCAAATCTTGAGCTGGAAGCTTCCAAGGTGGTGAGTGACTTTTCAGCTGAAGAGCATAGCCCCATTTGGACGACAACAAGCGATTTTACCGGATTGGTCACGCTCGGTAACACCAAGCAGCAGGGCTGGCTTGTCAAACGATCATGGACTCGCGCTGCGGGTTTGGGTGCGGCGCAGAAGCTTGGTTCTTTGGATCGTGTCTTGGAAAATGCCCTCGATGCAGGGGCGTTAGGTGTTGGTCTGGTAAATACCACTGGAGTTGCTGCCGATTATGTCGTCCCTGAGGGGGATAAGGATGACGTTGGTAAGGTTTACTTTAAAAACCGTGCTCGATTCACAGACTTGAAATTAAGTCCGCTTGAATCGGTCGATAGCAAGCATTTTTCCGTGCGGGATCTCGGTGTGACGAAAGTTGGCAGACTTGCAATGATACTCGGTTACGAGGTTTTCGCCTGTAAATCAGCGGGTCAATATCACGATTACTTTGGATCTACCGTTGTTCTTAAGACCGACAGGGGTGTTAGGAAGTTTGCAATACGAGATGATCAGGGCGCCCTAACGATTGTGAGCCAGGATTACTGCCTCGAGTTTACCGAAACAAGAGAACTCAACGACCAGCCTATGGATCTACAAATTGACCAGATGCGTTTGGCTGCAAACTATAAGGAAAATAAGGTAAATCTTGTCTATCAAAGCTGGCATCGCGGGGACTATGAGGTATTTCATCTTAGGTTTGACTTTGATGGTGAATCCATCAAAAATCCCGTGTTCACCAATCTTTCTAGTAATACGAGGCCTATTGGCTTAGCCGAACCGGCTAGCGTGTTGCTTGTTCCAAGATAAGGCGCGCCTTCGCGATATCCTGATCAATTTGATTGCGCAGTTCGTGTATCGAGGCGAATTTAATCTCAGAACGCAGACGCTCCACGAAACTCAATGAAATCGATTCTTGGTAAAGTGCGTCCAAGTCCCAAATCGTATCGATGGCGTGGGCTTCGACTTTTGTCTCCCTGGAGTCTGTTACCGTAGGATTTTGACCTATATTGATGACGGCTGGGTGAATTTGAGGATGGGAGCTGCGCTGGATGAAGCCTGCATAGACTCCAGATTTGGGGATAAGCTGGTCTATCCCATGGATGTTGGCTGTTGGTATACCTATAGTACGACCAAGTTGTTTGCCCTTTTGGACGATCCCAGTTAAACGATACGGCCTACCTAGGAGCTGAGATGCCTCCCGGACGTCACCCGTATCTCCCAAAACTTTGCGGATACGGGTACTACTGATTGGTCCCCTGGAATCCAGGACGGGTGAGGCGATTTTGAGGTCAATTCCCCGCCGCTGACTCTCACTCCTCAAGAGTTCTACATCACCGGTTCGCCCTGCTCCAAAGCGAAAATTATAGCCGACCACCAGCCCAGAAATTCCACCGTCAAGTTGCGTTAGCATATCCAGAAAACCCGCAGGCGACATCGCGCAGAAGCTCTGATCGAACTTTTGAATGCAGAGAAACGATGCGCCAAATTTTGAAAATCCTTCAATTTTCTGCTGCATAGTTTGCAGATTAGCCACGTTTTCATTGCCAAAGTACTCTTTTGGATGAGGGTAAAAGCATAAAGCGCCCCAGATTGTGTTGTGCTGGTGAGCTAGCGCTTTGGCCTCCTCCAATAGAACTTGGTGACCGCGATGAATGCCATCAAAATTACCAATCGTGAGAACGGGATGCCGCAGGGTAATCCAGTCTTGTGAGAGTTGAACAAGTTGAGTATAGAGCTGCAAGGTGGTGTCTCCCGGAAACCGCAACGAAGGCAAGTAAACAAATATCGTTTCTCATGATCCCAGTTGAATCAGGTTCATGTATACTTAATACCATTAGGTTTAGTAAATGGTTTTTTAATACTTGCGCGAGATTGAAATGGACAATTTAGCTTTACGCTTTGTGACTGAAAGCGGGGTGGGCAGCCTTTCGACGGCGACGTTTATCGTAGCGATGGTGATATTTGTCGCTGCCACAATTATCCTCAAGATTTGGGAACATGGTATCAAAGGCGAGGCAGGTTTGGCTCCCCGAACTTTTTATGCGCCCGATGTGGCAGAATCCCCCCATGCAAATGGAATCCATCGCGACCATCGAGCCATCCAAAATCTTTTCGTACCGATCACCTACCGGGCCGAACCGGAAACACTTCGGCATCGAGGTGGGTACCTACGAAGTCTGACTCTAAGTCGGATGACCATGGTCTGTTCGGACGACCGGGTGGCCAAAGGTCACATCTTGGAATTCGACTTAGGTTCGGTCCAGAAGGTTTTAGGCACGCCCACGGTTCCCTCGGTTTCGGGGCAAGTGGTTGGAAAGAAAAAACTCGATGGATCTCCTGATAGCTGGCTTCTCGACGTTAAGCTCTTATCTTTACCCTACGCGGCTGAAGGACCTGAGACCCGAGATGGGTGACTGATCGAAGTTAAGGTTATAGGAAATGGAATCAAAATCAGCTGTAAATGGAGCGACGAAAATCTTGGGGCTACTCGGCCAAGGGATTGATCATTCGCTTTCGCCCTTAATTCACAACCGATCGATTGAGCATTTGGGATGCAATTATATTTATGTCCCATTTCAGGTTCCAACCGACAAGCTTGCGGATTTTTTGGATGTCATGTGGGCGGTCGGTGCCAAGGGATTTAACATAACGATGCCTCTGAAAGAGGTTGTCGCAAAGCATCTCAATTTAAAATTGCGTTCTGTCAATACAATCTACCGAGATCACAGTTTTTGGGGGGGCGCATCGACCGATGCATCTGGATTTGTTCGGGCATTGGAGCGATTGGGTCGAATGTTTCCGACTTTCAAAAAATTGGTGATTTTAGGTAACGGTGGCGTCGTCACCGCTATATTGGAGCATATTGGCAGGCATCCTGATCTTTCTCCGGACATCATAATTTTGCGTCGATCAAGTGGTCGTGACGGTTTTTTGAGAAAGCTTCTGCCGCGTGAGTTAAAATTGACTTTTGCTTCGTTCGAGCCCGGTGAATTGTCCTTGCAACTTGATGGTATGGGGAAGGAAACGCTCTTGGTCCAAGCATCAAGTGCCCCCCTAAAGGGCGATGCTTTAGATCGATTCGCTCCGGCATTGGACAAATTCAGCGGCTCTGTCGTAGAGCTGACCTATGGCTGCCGATCCGCTATATTTGACAAAGCTAGGGTATTAGGGCTACCAGCTCAAGACGGCATTCCGATGCTGATTGAGCAAGCGCGGCTTGCACAACGGTACTGGTGGGGACACGAGGCGCCGTTTGACGTCATCGAGAGACACTTGCGGCCGGAGAAAGATGTGGTACTGGAGCCTTGATTTCGTGGCGAACTCAGCTGAGCCAGATAGTTGCTCAGGAAGGTTTAATTCTGCTTGGAGTAACAGACCTTAACTGCCAACAGGACTTTAATCATTTCCAGAAATGGCTCGACCGTGGCTTTAACGCCGGAATGGATTTCCTAAAGCGAAATTTGCCGCTAAGGTCGGATCCCAGTGGGGTATTTCCTGGTTCGAGAACCGCGATCGTCCTGGCCTTGTCATACGGCAACAAATCTGCAGCGTCCACTCGGGGACCTAACGTGGCTGAATATGCACGCTATCAAGACTATCACAAAGTACTGCGTTCAAAAGGCCAGAGCATAATCAATAAATGGAATACGCAGTTTCCAGGCAACGAGCTGCGTGGCCGCATTGTGGTTGATAGCGCGCCGGTGCTTGAACGTGCGATGGCCGCAAAAACGTTGCAGGGCTTTATTGGTAAAAATACAATGTACATCCATCCCGAACTCGGGAGTTTTCTGCTCTTGGGAGTAATTCTCGTCGATCATGTACTAGATACGGATCAGAAGAGCGCAGTTGATCCAAAGAAAAGAATTAAAGGTGAAGGTGGCTGTGGAACTTGTAAACGCTGTCAGGTCCATTGTCCAACAGGCGCCTTGTCGGAGGACTATGTCCTGGACGCGACAAAATGCCTAGCCTACTGGTCCATTGAGCATCGGGGCGAAATCCCTCTTAAATTTTGGCCCCATTTTCGCAAGTATTTTTTTGGATGCGACATCTGCCAATTGGTTTGCCCCTACAACCGAGCGGGCATGGGTCCAAAGGAAAATCAAATCACCGAAATACCCACGGTAGCCGCGATGACCCGCAAGATTCAAGATCTCGAATTTGATCTTGAGGCTATCGCTCTTATGGATCAGGCGCAGTATGAAGCATGGTTTGGCGGAACTCCGATGACTCGAGCTAAAATTTTTGGTTTAAAGCGCAATGCACTTATCGCGATGACCGTTACAAAGCATTTGCGATGGCGACGCACAGCTGAGATTATTAGTGAGTCCTCTGATTTAGCGCTTTCGGCGACTGCGAAGACGGCACTGGCTTATGGTGATGATATATGATTTAGCCCGCAGTATTTGCCATATCGAATATTGGTAGATACATAGCTAGCACGATAAAACCTACGATTCCACCAATGACAACAATCATGATTGGTTCGATCATGGATGTCATTGTTTCGATGGCGGTATCTACCTCGTCTTCATAGATCGCTGTAATTTTTTGCAGCGTTTCATCGAGCTTTCCAGTGCTTTCTCCTACTTCGACCATTGAGGTTACCATGGTCGGAAACAAGGGCGATTTACTGAGAGGCTCTGCAAAAGAACCGCCCTTTTCTATTTGATCTTTAACGGTAAGTATAAAATCTTCAATCGTCGTGTTGCCCGACGCATTGGCACAGATTTGTAGTGAGTCGAGGATTGAAACCCCAGAGCTCAACATTGTTGCCATGGTAGAGCAGAAGCGTCCGATTGCTATTTTCTTCATGACATCACCGAGAATAGGTGCCTTAAGAAGAAATGCGTCGGCAGTTCTCCGGCCAGAATCGGTTTTAAGCCAATATCTAAAAATCAGATAGGCCCCAACTAGCACACCTAGAATATAGTGCCATTCATTGACCAGGAAGTCCGAGAAATCTACCACCATTTGGGTAAGTTCAGGAAGCTGTTGCCCCGATTCAGCAAATTGCTTTGCAAAGGTTGGTACGACAAAGGCTAAGAGAAGCGTTATGACCGTTATCGCAACGACGACTATTAGAACAGGATAGGTCATGGCGGATTTGACCTGCGATTTTATGCGAGCTGATTTTTCGATATAGGAGACGAGCTGTCTAAGAATTAGATCCAATTTGCCAGATTTTTCTCCGGCGCGAATCATCGCCACGTAGAGCTGATCAAACACTGCGGGGAAAGGCTGCATTGCCTCGTAGAGGGAAGACCCTTTTTCGATCGAACTTCCGATGGCCGCGATAATGTTGGCAAAGTGGACTTTTTTTTGACCCCGAAAGAGCAGCTTTAGGGCACTTACAATGTTGATACCGTTTTCAACCATAAGGGAGAACTGCTTTGTAAACAAAGCTAGCTCCTTGGTTGTTGGGAGGGTTGATCCCAAGGCTATCTGAATTTTACCTTCACGATCTCGGTAGAGAAATCCCGTTTTTATTTGTTCTGATGAATCGGATTTTGCGGTTCGTACAACTTTGATGGGCGATAGGCCCCGGTTGTATAACGAGTTCTTTACTCCGTTCTCCGAAGGGGCTGACATCGTGCCAGTAATAACTTTGCCACTTCGATTTTTGGCTTTGTAGCTATACTCTTGCATGACTTTAGTTTAGAAGCCTTTCTTACTAAGAATTTCGATCAGCTCCTGGGGATTTTGCGATTTGGCAATCGCCTCATTTTTGGTTATCGCTCTCTTGGTAACGAGGTTGCTCAGCGCCTGGTTCATGGTTTGCATGCTAGTGTCGGCTTGCCCTGTTTGCATCGCAGAATAGATCTGATTCACTTTGCCCTCGGATATCAGCGAGCGAATCGGAGTTGTAACAACCATTATTTCCATAGCGAGCGACCGGCCACCGTCCTTGTTTGGCAGCAAGATTTGGCTTAAAACGGCCTGCATGGTCATCGATAGCTGTGCACGCACCTGAGTCTGCTGTTCTGGTGGGAAAACATCGAGAATACGGTTTATGGTCGAAACGCAATTGTTGGTGTGCAAGGTGGCAAAAACTAGGTGCCCGGTTTCGGCAACTGTTATGGCAGTCTGGACCGTTTCAAGATCTCGCATCTCTCCTAGAAGCACCACATCTGGGTCTTGACGCAAGACACTCCGGAGTGCTTTGGAAAAGGAATTTGTATCCTGGCCAACCTCGCGCTGATGAATCATGCAATTCTTATGGCTATGGACGAATTCAATCGGATCTTCAATGGTAACAATGTGCCCGTAGGTCGTGGTATTGATGAAGTCAATGATAGCTGCAAGGGTCGTGCTTTTACCCGATCCCGTTGGGCCCGTCACCAAAACTAGGCCGCGGGGCAGGCGTGCAATGGATTTGATTACAGGCGGCAGACCAAGGTCGTCAATAGAGAGGATTTTCGAGGGAATTAGTCGAAAAGCTCCTGCGACGTTTCCCTGATCGTAGTAGATATTGGCTCGGAACCTTGCAAGATTCTTGATTCCAAATGAAAAATCGTGCTCTTTTTGTTCTTCAAAAATTTTTTTCTGCTGCTCGTCCATAACGCGGAAGCAGAGTTCCTGAGATTGTTCGGGAGTAAGAGGGGGGAGATCCAACGGAATCAACTGGCCACTAATTCTGATCCGCGGAGGAGAATTAGCTGCCAAATGGAGATCGCTACCTTTTTGATCCAAAAGCGTCTTTAATAGCTGTGCGATGGTATAGTCCATAACTTACGCAGCCCTTTTCTCGCTTGGTTCATGGGAATCCGATGTTGTGTTTTTGTAGACCTCTTTGATATCGGTAAGGCCTCGAAGGAGTTTGATAGTGGCATTTTGTCTCAGAGTCATCATGCCTTCCTGCATAGCTAATCGCTTGATTTCTGGTCCTGAGCCGCCTTTCATGATCAAATGTCTGAGAGGATCTGACATGATGAGAACCTCATGGATGGCGATTCGTCCGCGGTAGCCCGATCCAGAGCAATAGTCGCAGCCCACCGGTTTACAGATCGCGGCCTTAGCTATGATTTGTTCATTTACGCCGAGTTGAATAACTGCCTGTCGCGTTTGCTCGGAAGCGTCTTCTTTTTTGCATTTAGTACATAGCCGCCGCACAAGTCGCTGCGCGACGATTGCATTGAGGGAGGAGATCAAGTTGAACGGTTCTAGTCCCATATCGAGAAGGCGTGTGATCGTGTCAGGCGCATTATTGGTGTGAAGCGTGGATAGCACGAGATGCCCGGTCAAGGCAGCCTTAATGGCTATTTCGCCTGTGGTTTGATCACGAATCTCGCCAACCATGATAATATCGGGGTCTTGCCGAAGGAATGCCCTGAGCGCCGCTGAAAATGTTAGGTTGATGCGTTCGATAACCTGTACCTGATTGATCCCATCGAGGTTGAATTCCACAGGGTCTTCGGCCGTGATGATATTCTCGGTAACTTTGTTAAGATCCTGCAAGGCTGAATAAAGTGTCGTCGTTTTACCAGATCCAGTTGGGCCTGTAACGAGAACCATGCCGA
>CAZOSN010000011.1:10576-35650 GCA_964582405.1 uncultured Oligoflexales bacterium
GTTTTTAAATCGATTAAAGTCTTCGGGTTCAAAACCGAGCTTGGACATGTCAACCTGCAGGCTCGATTTGTCGAGAATGCGAAGCACAATCTTCTCGCCGTGCATCGTCGGTAGTGAGTTGACTCGAAAATCGATTGGTTTCTGGTCAATTGTGGTTCGCATACCTCCGTCTTGGGGCAGCCGTTTTTCCGCGATATCCATATTAGCCATGATTTTGATGCGTGAAATGAGCTGATTTTTAAAGTTGGCAGGTGGTCTAGCGATCTCAATGAGGGAGCCATCGATGCGTATTCTGATCCGAACGTAAGATTCGTAAGGTTCGATATGAATATCGGAGGCTCCGCGGTGAAGGCATTGAAGCAGGACTTCGTTGACAAGTTTTACCACGGGATCAGCTGCATCTTCTTGAATGACCTCGCGGGTGTCTTCCGTCTTTTTGGGGGTATTTGCTTTTAGTGTGGTAATTCCGATATCGCGCATCTTGTAGTATTTTTGGAGCGCATTCTGAACTGACACGACGGTGGCAAAAACTGGTTTTGGATTGAACCCAGTTTTGAACCGGATATCATCGATCTTTTTCAAATCATGAGGATCAAGCATCGCAATAATGATGTTATTGCCCGCTCTGTCGATCGGAATGATCTGAAATGTCTGAGCGATGTTTCGGTCAATAAGTTCGATAATGTTGTTGGGGATATCCATCACGTCAAGCTGAGCAACTTGCACACGAAAGGCTTTGCTATATTCTTTGATAATAGTTTGTTCGTGCTCGGGAAATTTGCTGATCAGAGCTTGAATAAAGAACTCGTTCTCGTCGCGGGCAGTCTTAGCGACTGCCATGAGGTCATGAAGTGAAAGACCCGTTATTTCCGCTAATAATTGTAGAAATTTTTCCATGATGGCCGATTTTAAAGTGAATCGTGCACAGATATTTCGGCAAAATGTTTAGGAACTTTAGGGGTTGTTGACGTTTTATATTCCCATTCTCCTGGGTTACTTATTTCCCAGTTATTTAGCGGGGAATCAAGGGACTCAGGAGAATGCGTAAATTTTTATTTATTTTCAATATGTTAAGAGCCAAACGTCAACAGCCCCTAGTATTTTGTCTTTCTTGGTGCCTTTTCTGTGACTTCTAACGGTGGCAGGCGAGGCCGGGAAATTCTCTAACCAAGTTGACCAAGGAGATCTTTGTAGATGTGCTTGCTTTCGATATGGGCAAGCCGAAACTGGCGAAGTTGACACGATGCTGTATGAGCGAGAAACTTGACTTCGCTGTGATTTCCGACCTTTTTAAGAATTTTTATTGCTTTTTTAAGAAACGGCAAAGCGCTGTCAGAGTGAAAAAGCACACCTCGGCTAAGAAGATTTTCCATTCCGACAGAATAGACAAAACCTTGGAGGAGATGGCCCTTTTCAACACCCAGAAACGATTCGCTTGGTCTGCTTGAAATCAAAACCAGTTTGTTCGAAAAAAGGTCCTTTAGAACAAGTTTGTCCTTTTGCTTCCTGTTCACTCGGAATAGCGAATGCCGAAACATGATAGGTTCTTGGCCTGGAAATTCGGCGAGGTAGGCATCGTGGGGCGTGATGCCTTCGTAAGTGAACGCTGGACTCTCCAGTGGTCTTTGAAACACAAAAAAATCGATAAAGTAGGACATGCGCCTGTGGTAGTGCTCTTCGTCGTGGAAAACTTTGCCAGTCTTTGCAAAGAATTCGTCTTTGGCCTTAACAAGTTGCACAGCACCGAAGCGTTCTTGTACCCAATGCACAATATTTTCTATGGCAACATCGCAAGGATGGCTTACGTCTGCGAAGTTCACATCGATGGCAATCTCGGGCGCATGGGAACGGCCGTTGTTCGCTAAGTCAGTGTCAAACACCATTCAAAAACCTTTTTTCCGAGAAATGGTATCTTCCAGTATAGCGGAATCCAGAGGAAGACTCTACCTGAGCCGCATTCGCGCTGTAATGATTTTAAATCTAAAACTTCATCGGGGTACAGTATATCTTCGACCGGGAGGTAGATACCATGATTTAAGAAATATTTATGAATATGTCGCTTGGCATCACCTGCTTCGAACGACTGGTTTGCGTACTCGTGCTGCAGCACCTTAGTAAAGTAAATTATGTGAGGAATGCGCCAATTGGATATCATGCAGGCCGCTAAAATTGCCAATGGTACTGCGAATTTAAGTTGGATTAGCCTTAACATGGCTCATCACCGAGCTCGAGGTTGCCAAAGTGTCTCAGGAATATTCAGTCTATGATTGATAGTTCTGGCGAACGTAAATAACCAATCGCTTAGACGGTTGAGGTAAATGATAACATCAGGCCGAATCTCGATGGAAGACTCTACCAGAGCAACCGCATGTCGCTCAGCTCGTCTGCATACTGTTCGGGCCATGTGCGAAATAGCGGCTCCTTTCGACCCGCCCGGTAGAATGAAATTTCGAAGTGGCTCGAGTGAGACCGAAAATGTATCTATCTCCTGCTCTAGCTCGTCGATAGCGTCTTTGTGAATAAGCCAGTTTGGTAATGGGTTGGGGAGCTTGCTCATCGCAAGCTCTGCACCCAAATTGAAGAGATCGATTTGAATCCGCTGAAGCGCTTCCTTCGCAGCAATCAAGGGGTTGGGCGAAGGTATCTCATTAAGTTCAACGATGAGAAGGCCGAGGATTGAATTCAATTCGTCCACACTGCCATAGGCCTCGATTCTGGGATCGGACTTAGCTACCTTTTCCCCACTTGCAAGTTGTGTTCTACCGCCGTCGCCGCGTTTTGTGTAAACCTTACTCACCGCCACCCAATCGTCGGTTGACAGAATCTCGCATCTTATCGGATGGATGAAAAGTTACGACCCGACGTGCCGAGATTTCGATCTTATCGCCAGTGTGAGGATTTCGTCCTGGGCGCGATCGCTTTTCTTTGACCGTCCACTTGCCAAATCCCGATATCTTGACGTCCTTGCCGTCCTCTAGCCTCAGTTTCACTTCTTCGAGAATAATTTCCAGAATGTCTTTGGCCTCCTTCACAGGATAACCAACCTTGTCTCGAATCATTTCAACTAGTACATCCTTGGTGAGGGTCATTTATTCCTCCTGCATGACACACAATTGGTTTAAGGAGTTGTCGGCCCGGCGCAGAAACAACTTATCTAATATATTAGCAAGTTATGGTAGCAGGGAGAAGCTAGATCTATGTTTTTTTTGTTTTTTTTTCTGAAGCCCTCTGTAACAGGCCAAAGTGGCGTGTATTGTAAGGCATTTTACGCCGCTGCCCAGATTTAGACAAAGCATTTGCTTTTTGAGACTTTGCAAGATTAATCCGCTAAACTTTTGGTATCGGAATGATAGAGTTGGGAAGATTGGGAAGATACTGTATGGACTGCATGAGTGAACCAGGGGTTGTTGTCTCGTCGCTAGATCTGTGAGAACGAGCATGCCGACACAAGGAGCGGCTGCGATGGTTAGAAATTATAAATAAATTGTAGGCTGATAGGTGCAGTTTGGCTTTGCAGGGGAGCAGCTATGATCGAAGTTAATCATGTTCAAAAAAGTTTCGGTGATATACGGGCGCTGCAGGATGTTTCGTTTCAGGTAGATAAAGGACGGATATTGGGATTCTTGGGAGCCAACGGTGCTGGCAAGACCACAACGATGGATATCATCTGTGGTTGTTTAGGTGCCGACCAGGGGACGATAAAAATAGAAGGGATCGACATAAGCGAAAACCCTATCGAGGCCAAAAAGAAAATCGGCTACCTTCCTGATGATCCTCCTCTCCACAACGATATGCACGTACGCGACTTTTTGCGCTATGTCGGTAAATTGCGTGGCTTAAAAAAAACCAATCTCGAAAAGCGCCTAGTCGAAATCATCGAACGACTCGACCTTGGGAATGTTTCCGAGCGGTTGGTGGGAAATTTGTCAAAGGGCTTTCGTCAGAGGGTCGGTCTGGCTCAAGCGATCATTCATGATCCCGACGTTTTGGTGCTTGATGAGCCTACCGAAGGTCTCGACCCGAATCAGATCCTAGAAATCCGCGAGTTGATCAAATCGCTTAAAGGCGATCATACGATTGTACTTAGTTCACATATCTTGTCTGAGGTAGAAAGCACCTGCGATGATATTGCCATTATTGATCATGGTAAAATTCTGGTACAGGGCAGCTATGCCGAACTTAAATCGGCATCGAATTTTGAAAACCCCTATCGTTTGGTGGTAAAGAGCGATCCGGGCATACTCGTGGAGCGGCTTGTTGGGGCGAAGTTGACGTTGAGTGCTCAAGAAGTCGGACCAAGCCTTGGTGGGTATGAGCTCGCCTTGTCCCTTCCCAAGAGTCAGGAGACCGTCGATGAAATATTGAACGTCGTTCTCAAGGGAAACCATGGGATCATTGAGTTCAGCCGCAAAACTTCGACGCTTGAAGAGGTCTTCTTAAAACTTACCAGAACGCAGGAGGTAGGCTCATGAGAGCAGTTTTGGCAATAGCAGGACGCGATCTTAAGGCGGGATTGTTCTCGATGCGAGGGGCCGCGATTTTTTTCTTTTTCTTAATTATTTTAGGTTCGTTCTTTCAGTCATTTGTATATACGTTCGTTAGCATGCAACAAGAAGCACCCATGATGGGAGGCGAGGCACCGAACCTCGACCAACTCGTGACGGCCATTTGCCACAATCTGCATTTCATCCTCCTGATGGCCCTTCCCGCGGTCACCATGGCGAGCTTTGCTGATGAAAAGCAGACGAAGGTATTCCGCCTTTTGCAAACCTCGCCTCTGAGTGCTAGCGGAATTGTGATAGGCAAGTTCCTTGCATGCGCCGGGCTTATGCTTCTTGTATTGGCAAGTTCCGGTGTCTACATGGCTTTTATGCGAGCCTATGGAAATCCTGACATTCACTTGATCCTGACTTCCTACCTTGGTTTGTTTCTGCTTATTTGTTCGCACCTGGCTTTCGGGCTTTGGATATCTTCGATGACGAGTCATCAATTCCTGGCATTTATTTTTACCATGGCAGGCCTGTTTTTCATGCTGATCCTAAACTGGATTGCGCCCCAAATGAGCTCAAATGAAGGGGTAAAAGGTTTTATCAAATATATTGCCGCAACTACCCACTTGGATCCTTTTTTGAAAGGCATGATTACGGTGTCGGATGTGTCGTACTTTGCGATAGCGTCAGTGTTCTTTCTGTTTTTGTCGAGCGTTGCCATAGATTCGGAGCGATGGAGATAATTATGAAATCAATGTCATATTTAGCGATGCCATTTTTAGCGATTATTGCGGCGATGCTCGGTTTTGTATCGAAAAACAGTCTGGATGTCGGATCCATGGTTCCTGACATCCTTTTTGTAGTGAGCCTTGTTACATTGCTGGTCTGGATTGGCATGTTTCATGAAAAGCTGGCACTCTTCTTTCGGCATAAGGGCACTAAGAATCGTTTTGTAGCGTTAGGTTCGGTGATTCTTGTGGGAGCCATCTGCATCGGTTTGGGAATGCTGGCAAACAGGCCCCGCTTCAACCTATCCTGGGATACCACGCGGGACAGAACCAACACTTTGTCTGACCAGTCGGTGACTGTCATTGAAAAATTCAAAAAGCAGCACGATCCAGTCAGAGTCATGGCGTTCATTGAGTCCGAGGAAGAAAAAGATCGGTTTGATAAGATGATTGGCCTTTATCAGCGCAAAATGCTGCCTGTCGATATCGAGTTTGTTGATGCTGCAAGTGATCCTACCAAAGCAATGTCCAACAAGGTCAGCGTCGCCAACACGGTGATTTTTCACTACGGTGGAAACGAGAGTCGCATCACAACGTTCTCCGAAGAAAAGATAACCAATGCTTTGATGAAACTTCTTAAAGCCAAGGTAAAGAAAATCTATTTCACAAAAGGGCACGGTGAGAGCGACACGGAAAGCCAGGAGGCCGATGGTCTGCATTTTCTGACCCAGGATTTGGAAAACAATTCCTACAGCGTTGAAGAATTATCCCTACTGGAAAAGGGCGGAGTTCCAGATGATGCTGGTTTGGTTGTAGTCGCGGGACCCAAGTATGATTTTTCAACTGCAGAGGCGGGATTGCTGAATCGGTATCTTGGAAACGGCGGAGCCCTTTTGATCATGATGAATGCACTGAAACCACTTGAAACTCTCAAGTCGTTGACCAAGGACTATGGCATCGAGATCAATGACGATTTGGTTTTATTGAGCCAGGAAGACCCTCGCGTTCAGCTGATCGGTCAAAACAACGCCATCGTTTCGAGTTTCGATGCGTTCAGTCCCATGACGAAGGATTTTGCCCGTCGCTCTGGAGTTGCGATGATTATGGGCAACACAAGGTCCCTGGCCGCAGCCCAGGATAATCCCAAACATACCAAAGTTACGCTTGTTGCCAACACATTAGACACTATGGTGAGCATAAGCGACGTACGGACCGAGCGCGATCTTGCAAAGGTCAAGCCCGAACAGATCAAGCAAGGACCTTTTGCCGTGATGGCTCTTGCAACGACGATGACGGGTGGTTCCGAGCTTGCCAAAGGCGAAAAGAATTCTGAGGGTAGCAAGGGTGATGTCAATGTCTTGACTGAGTCGTCGGCGGCTAAAAAAGTTCAGGTGGTCGTGACTGGCTCTGCAGACTTCGTCACCAACAAAGGGGTTCAGCGGCATGAAAATTTTGATATGGCAATGAATATCGTTAATTTCTTGCTTGAAGATGAGGACTTCATTTCGATCCGCCCCAAAGCGGCAACGACCTCCAGCTTTGACATGACGGCTCCGTCCAGTCATTTTAATTTGCTGTTGATTTCCTTTGTTTTTCCTTTTGTTTTTCTCGGGTTAGGGGTGTTTCTTTGGTTGCGTAGGAGATCAGCATGAAGGCCTTTCGAAAATATGCGCCGTTGGTAGGTATCCTAGTTATATTGGTTGTGATCGCCCAGTGGGATGAATGGCAGACATCCAAAGAAAAAAAAGAGAAGGATGAAAAAAACAAGCTCGTCAATCTTGACCCAGCTAAACTTACAAGCATAAGCGTTGTCGATAACGGTACAAGCGTGGTTATTCAGAAACAAGGTGAAGAATGGCATATCGTCCAGCCGATATCCTCACTCGCCGACGAAGATACCGTATCGACCCTCGTGGATGAGCTCACCAAAGTTAAATTTAAGAAAGTTGTGACCAGCGACCAAGCGAGATGGTCCGAGTTCGGGGTTGAAGGTTCTGCCGGTATCAAGGTTTCGAGTTCGGATCAATCATTGGGGATTGTGGTCGGCAGTGATGTTCCGCTTAGCATGGATAGCTATATACGATTTGAGGACAAGCCCGATGTCTATGTTGTGAGTCGTTCTATCGTCATGGCTTCTCGAAAATCTCTATATGATCTCCGCTTCAAGGGCTTGACTCGAACACCCGTGGCCAAGTTGGATGCGTTTTCTTACAGTAGGAATGGTGAATACATTGCCTTTCAACGCGACACCAATGGCAAATGGCAAATGACAAAACCTGAAAATCTGGGCGTTGATGAAGATGCCTTGATTGATTTCGTATCCTGGATGACGTCAATTCGTGTCAAAGGTTTCATCGATGAACCTGGCGAAAAAGATTTGGCGATATTCAGCAACTCGAAATCTCCTGTCGCTGAAATCACCTGGCTTGCGAGAGCCGGGACGCCAAAGAAATTGGTGGTGCAGGACCATGAATCTGATCTTGTAGCTCGCTTCGAAGGCGAATTCAGGCTCTATCTAATCGATGGAGAAAAAAAGTCGGAGTTTGTTAAGTCCTTAATCGATTTTCGTGATCGGCGTGTTATCAAGCTGGATTTCAGTAAGATCGATCAAGTTAAATTTGATGGAGAATCTTTTGTTAAGAAGGGTCCTGACTGGTTCAAAGAGGGCGGAGATGGCAAATCTTTGCCGCGAATCACCAATGCACTGGTCGAACTAGAGTATTCCAAAACGGATAGTTTTAACAAACTAACTCCAGAGCGCAATCTTGGTAAGCCTCAGCACACATGGGAGCTTTCATCTTCCTCCGATCACAGTCTCAATCGAACCCTACGGTTTTGGTCTGATCCAAAAAGCGAACGGAAGTTTTGGCTCGTTGTTGAAGGGAATGATACGCTTTATCGGGTCGGTAATGAAACTTTTATTGAGTTGAATCGATCAGAGAATGCTGACGCAGGAGAACTCCCAGGCCAAGGCAACCTTTAAAGGCCCCGGGATAGGTTCAGGGAAACCCACTAAAGTCAGGGACTTTTAGAATAGGGTAACGGAAAGAGTCCTATTTTTACGGCAGGGTGAGCTCAGGTTTGGCTTCGCGGTTTAGCAAAGTTTGAACGGCATCTGCTATTGGTTTTTGTTCGTAAAGAACAGCGTACACCTCATTGATGATGGGGGCTTCGATCCCGAGCTTTGCCGCGACAGCCTTTGCAGCTGGTGCGGTCAACACCCCTTCCGCGACTGAGGTCATGTCATGTTGGATGGTTTTTAGCTTTGCCCCTTTCCCGAGTTGGTAGCCGACTTGAAAATTCCGACTTTTGAGGGACGTGCAGGTCAGAAACAAATCGCCCACGCCTCCGAGCCCCGTGAACGTCAAGGGGTTTGCGCCAAAAGCGACCCCAACGCGGGTGATTTCGGCAAGTCCCCGAGTGAGCAGTGCGGCGCGCGCATTATTTTCGTATCCGAGACCCTCACAAGCGCCTGCTGCGATTGCGATTACGTTTTTTAACGCTCCGGCTACTTCCAAACCCATTGGATCATTTGAGGTGTAAGACCGAAATGTCGGAGCATGGAACAGTTCCTGCGCTGCGAGAGCAGCCTCTACAGAGCTGCTGGCGAGCGAAACACAGGTTGGCTGATTTTGGATGACCTCCACTGCAAAACTGGGTCCTGACAGTACGACGATAGGATTGCCCGAAAAGTATTGTTGAATGATCTGGCTTGGAAGAGCCTGGGTGTGATTCTCGATCCCTTTGACTGCGCAGATCATAAGGCAGCTGCGGTTAAGGGACTTAGGGATAGCACATATGGCCTCGCGCATGTTTTGGCAGGGAACAGCGATGACGATGGCATAAATCGTTGCCCACAAATCCATCGGTGGGTCAAGTGTTGCCGTTATATTTGCACTGAGTTCGAACGAGCTAAGGTATTGCGGATTGCGGTGATCGCGGTTGATTAGTTTTACAACTTCTGGCTGTCGACCCCAGAGTATGACTTCGTTTCCCTGGACTGCTAAATGCTGAGCCAGTGCCGTGCCGAAATTACCTGTGCCAAGGACCAAGATTTTCTTGCGGTCATTCATCGCTTCCCCTTAGTATCTACTACGGCATTAGACCAGAATTGGCTGCAAATTTCCAATGGTTCTAATCACCACGCAACTGAGGTCGTGCTGCGTCGCGTGGTTTACATTGCGCTAGACAAGAAATCGGGTTTTTCTGGCGAATCAAATGATGGGGTAAGTAAAGCATGCTTCAGGGGTTGATGCTTTTTTTGGCGGGATTTTTAAGCTACAAACGACCGCAGAAGCTTATGCCGCAAGGAGTTCTGTTTGTTATTTTAGCTATTTTAGTCGTGGGGTTCAGCTATTACACCGGAAGCTAGGATGGTTAAAGTTAATGTAGGAACTGGTCTAACCTTACTCGCCATCGTTCTACTTGGCAGTTTTTATCCAATGCTCCCGCTTTGGATGCCGGTTGGTTTTTTAGTGGCCTCGATCGGTATCTGGACGGAGGGACCTAGAGTTGCAGAATTTGCCGACACCCTTAAAGTTCCGCTCTTAGGTTTGTACTGTGCGCTGGCGATTTGGTCATATGATTGCCTGCAACTTGTCAGCTTGCACGAGGCCCAGTTCGGTTTTCGGGAATATTCCATCGGCTCATTGCAGACTGTGCATTTGAGCGAGCAGGCCATGCATGCAAGGAATTGGCTTTTGGCAGCGAGCCAAACCTTGGTCGCCATGACGGTGCTGGCGCAACTTTCGGCAAAGATTAAGCCCGCACTTTTTAAAGAGTTAGTTTTGGTAGCAATTCTTATAATTTTCTTGGCGGCTCAAAGTTTTATCGATTGGCCAAACGCCCAGACAGATGCGTTTAGAGTGGCGGCGTTTGGATTTGTCGTAGCTTTCCTCCTCTATGGAATTTTTCTAATGGTCAGGTCACGCCCCCTGCCAATAGGTGCGATTTTGGTGAGTTTGATTTGTGTGGGCCGGGGCTTATTATGGATTCTCTAGAACCTGTAGGGTTGATTTTGTGCGAATCCGTTTTTTACGGACTGGCTGGTTGGGTAATATGGAACGGTACCGCTCGGCAAAAGAGGCAAATGCGGCAAGTCACTGTCTTGCATTTTCTAAGTTTTTGCTGCGCGGCTTCCGCAATTCTAAGCTTTGGTCTTTGGGCCAAGGCGCTCGCGGTCGTGGGAATATTTGGTTTGTTGGGAGTATTACCTTTGCTCCCAAGCCTAGCGGACTCAATGGCGGTAAGCCGTGCTCGCTTAGGAATTTTTTGGGTGAGTTACCCTTTGCTACTTTTGAAGTGGCTTCAAACATACCAACTTCCTTTTGAGATATTTAGTTCAGTGCGTCTTCCTCTCGCGGTGATGGCGCTAGCCTCTTTTACTACCAGCCTGCTTCTTGCTTTGGTCGAATTTGATCTCAAACGTCTGTTGGGGTTTTGGTGGGCAGCATTTTTGCCATTGATCATCCTTCAGCTTGATTCGCAAAGTGACTGGCTTTGGTATACTTCCGTATTTGGTGCCGTTGTCGTGGTCATGCTCTTGTTCGTGTCCTACTGCTTTGAAAAGCGCGGTATTGATCGGCCGATTACCGATGATTTGGACGGTCTTAGCCGTTCTTATCCTCAATTAGGGATGATTGTTTCGTTAGCTATTGTTGGACTGATGGCGGTTCCAGGAATGCCACTTTTTGTGCTTCTCGCTGGATTGCAACGCAATCTGACGGCGGTTCCCAACTGGGTGATACTCGGTTTTTGGGTTGTGAGTTGCCTATCCGTTGGATTGGGTTTTAGACTTCTGTTAGCCTTGGTGCGAGGTAAGCAATCTGTGGCGCTACCTTCAAATTTTCGAATTGAATTGCCCCTAAAAACCAGGCTCGCGGGTGGAATATTTTGTCTTTGTTTCCTTTTTGCGAGTATGATGAGCTTTCAAATCATATTTCAGAGGTAAAACGTGTATCCCATTCTTCTCGATTTGGGATTTTTTGTCATTCCGGCTTGGCACACGATGTTCGTTCTTGGTGTACTGACAGCCTATTGGACTTTGCTACGCTTGGCTCGCAAAAATCACGAACTTTCGGAAATTCCCACTTCAGACTTTCAAAAGCTCTTCCTAGCGAGTTATGTTCCAGGTTATTTCGGTGCTCGGGGTTTTGATATTGTCATGACACAGGGCTTGCATGCCAACTTTTTTGGCGAGTTGTTTTCGGTCGGTGGAATGGTTCTTTATGGAGGTCTTTTGGCTGGCACATTAGGGGGCGTGATTTATGTGCTTGTGTGCGGATTACCCTGGCGATCGATTCTAGACTGTATTGGTCCAGGCATTTTGTTCGGTATTTTTTGGGGCAGAATTGGATGCTTTCTCAATGGCGATGATTATGGAATTCCGGTTGCCGATTCGCTGGATTTTTTGGGAATCGTTTTACCTAATTTGGAAGATGGGGTGTTGAGATACCCAGTCCAGATATTTGAATCAGTCGGATCGGGGTTGTTTGGGTTTCTTTTGTGCCGTCTAGCCGTTCGGGGATTAACCATGCGGCCTGGGACAATAGGTGCGTTAAGCATTGGCGGGTATGCATTGCTTCGCTTTGGACTAGAATATCTGCGCGGTGACGATCGTGGTTGGGTCGTTGATGGATTGATTTCCCCGGCACAGGCGATCAGTTTTTGTCTTTTTGTATTCGCCGTTTACCTAGTTTTTGGAGCGAACGCGTCAAAAACTAGTCCTCTGGAATGATGCGACGAAGTCTCCCGAGCTATACAAGTTTGAATTCTTTTAAACAGGTTCTAAGCTCGACTTTGGCGATTTCGCGACGAAAAAATAATCGAATTCGAGCTAAGTCAATACACAGAGCAACTCGCCCTCGCCAACCTGATCGCCCTTAAGCACTGATATCTGCGCGACGGTCCCATCGACTCTGGCACTGACGCCGTACTCCATTTTCATCGATTCGGTTACAAGCAAGGTTTGACCCTTCTTTACCTGCTGTCCTACTTTGACTTTGATATCAAGAACCTTGCCGGGCATTGGGGCGGGAATTTGTTTGAGATCAGTCGAGTCAGCTTTTTTTCGAGAACCCTGGGAGAATTTTGAAGTCTCGTCCTGAACTTCGATTTCGCGAGGAAAGCCGTTGAGCTCGAAGAAAACTTTGCGTATCCCCCTATTGTTGGGTTCAGAGAAACCGTTGATTTGGATAAAAAGTGTCTTGCCGGGTTCGATTTCGACTTCTATTTCCTGACCTAGCTTTAGGCCATAAAAGAATACAGTCGTGGGCAATTGGTCCAGTTTTTCGTACTGACGGGTATGATCAACATACTCGAGGAAAACCTTGGGATAGAGTCTGTAGCTGATCAACTCTTGTTCAGTTGGAGGGTAACCCAATTTTTCGGTCAGAGTTTCAAAGCAGACTTCGTGGGTGTCGGCTGGTGAGGATACAGGTTTTTCGATAGCTGGATTGCCACGCAAAATAAATTGGCGCAGCTCTTCGTTAAAGCCACCGTATGGTACCCCCATGTGACCTTTAAAAAAGCTTATCACTGAATCTGGGTAGTCCAGTTGTGGTTTTTGCTGGAGATAGGATTCACCGGTAAGATTGTTCTTTTGTAGGAGCAAGGCAAAATCGCCAACGACTTTTGATGATGGTGTAACCTTAATGATGTCTCCCATGAGTTGATTGACCTCCTTATAGCGGTTGGTCAATTCATAAAACTCGCTCGCCGAAACTCCTACTTTGCGCGCCTGATCAAAAAGGTTGCTGTATTGTCCACCAGGGATTTCATGATCATAGACTCGGGTCGAGGAGGCGTTGATGCCGGGATCAAATGCATGGTACATGGTACGTACACTTTCCCAATACGGCCCTAATTCGTCCAAAACATCGAGGCCGACGGCTGGTGCTCGTGCATCGCCTTCGAGTGAGGCTACCAGGGCATTTAAGCTAGGCTGCGAAGTCAGGCCTGCCATCGAACTAATCGCGCCATCGACGATGTCGCACTGAGCTTCGTGCGCAGCGAGCAGCGTGGCTATGCTGCTACCTGACGTCGCATGAGTATGCAGGTGAATCGGTAGATCGACTTCGTCTTTTAGGGCTTTGATCAGGATCAGAGCGGCCTTAGGTCGGAGTAGTCCAGCCATATCTTTTATTGCAAGGATATCGGTGCCCATGGTTTTTAGTTCTTTTGCTATTCCAATGTAGTATTTGAGATCATATTTAGTCTTGCGTGGATCCGTGATATTGCCCGTATAGCAAATACTTGCCTCGGCGATGGCTCGATGTTTTTTGACCTCCTCGATGGCGATCGCCATTTGACTTGGATTGTTGAGGCAGTCAAAGATGCGGAAAATATCCAGGCCAGCTTGAGCTGTAAGCCGGATGAAATCTCGGACGACCCATTCCGGATAATTAGAATAGCCGACTGCATTGTCTCCGCGGATTAGCATCTGCAACAGAATTCTTGGGACCATCGTCCTGATTTGTGCCAAACGCTCCCATGGGTCCTCTTTGAGAAAACGAAAGCAAGTATCAAAGGTCGCGCCACCCCACATCTCCAAAGAGAACAAATCTGATGCGCAATGGTTATAAAAGTCGGCTGCTTTAAGAATATCAAACGTTCTAAGCCGCGTTGCAAACAACGATTGATGGGCGTCTCGCATAGTCGTGTCAGTGAGTAGGAGTCTGTCGTGATCTTTAATCCATGCAACTAGTGCTTGTGGACCATGCTCGTCCAATATCATCTTTGCGGTTTTCGAGGAGGGGGCGGGGCGGCTCCCTTTTTGGGGGGGCGGTACCGACAGTTCTCCGATCGATGTCTTGTCAGGCAATCCATGAGGATTGTTGACCGTGACGTGAGCGATAAAGCGCAACAGCTTGGTCGCGCGGTCTCGTGCAGGTTGAAACTCGAACAGTTCGGGATATTGCCGGAAAAAACTTGTTGTGTATTTGCCATCAATGAATGCCGAATGCGACACGATGTTTACTAATAGGGGAATATTGTGTTTGACACCCCGGATACGAAACTCCTTGAGCGCGCGGCGCATCTTGCGTGCGGCACCGTAGAGATCGCGGCCATGTGCGGTGACTTTTACAAGTAAGGAATCGTAGTGTGGCGTAACAAGTCCTCCCGAAGTCCCGAGGCCTTCGTCGAGTCGGATTCCAAATCCTTGAGCGGGCCGGTAGGCAACGATTTTTCCCGTTCCCGGAGCAAAATCCTTGAGTGGGTCTTCAGTTGTGATTCTGCATTGGATCGCAACTCCGCTTGGCACGATATCTTCTTGCGAGGTGATACCGATCGCGGGGTGGTCGAGTCCGCGTCCTGCCGCTAGCACGATTGAGGCTTGAACAATATCAATATCAGTGATCATCTCAGTTACGGTATGTTCGACCTGAATTCTTGGGTTGACTTCAAGGAAATAGTGACGACCTGACGGATCGACCAGAAATTCGACCGTGCCTATACCGACGTAGCTGACATGTTTGGCAAGTGTTATCGAGTCGGCAAGGATGAGATTTCGAGTTTGTTGAGAGATGCCGTACGCTGGGGCGATTTCAACTACTTTTTGGTGACGCCTTTGGATCGAACAATCACGCTCGTAGAGATGGACGCATCGACCAGAGGAATCTGCCATGATCTGAACTTCGATGTGCTTGGGGTCAGAGACGGTTTTCTCAATATAGACATCGGCGAGTCCAAAACTTGCTAGCGCTTCAGAGCGTGCCCGTTCAAAGGCTTCCTCAAGTTCGGATGGACTATTGACGATGCGGATTCCTTTTCCTCCTCCCCCGGAAACAGCTTTAAGCGTAATAGGAAAACCGATTTCCTTGGCAAGTGCTTGAGCCTTGGCTGCGCTTGGGACTGGACCATCGGATCCCGGGATGATTGCAATACCAGCACGTTTGGCGGCTTCTTTTGCCCGAACTTTGTCACCAAATAGTCCCAGTATCGGCGAAGGGGGGCCACAGAACATAATGTTATTCACTTCGCATGCTTCGGCAAATGCAGCATTTTCAGAAAGGAACCCATAGCCAGGATGAATAGCGTCAATCCTGTGGTCGATGGCGAAGGCGAGGATTTCCTTCCAATCTAAGTATGCTGCAAGAGGAGTCCCTGATTTTCCCAATTGATAGGCTTCGTCTGCCTTGAACCTGTGCATGGCATAGCGGTCTTCGAAAGAATAAATTCCGACAGTTCGCATATTGAGTTCAGTCGCAGCTCGAAAAATTCGAATAGCTATTTCGCCTCGATTGGCCACAAGCAGGCGTTTACCCGCGACGATTTTACTTTTTACTTCCATGCTAGACTCTCTTATGTAGGAGAAGTGGCCTTTGAGTTTGAAAAAATTGTTTAGCAAGCCTTAATATTTAATATATTGAAACAAATAGTGTTTGCAAGATTCTTCGCATATTTGTCAAAAACGAAAGTCCGCGCCAGGGTTAACCTTCAGGGAGCATATTTTGGAAAGTCTACGAAAGCTGTGCCAGGCCATCGGCACGCAGACGGATGTCGGACAGAGGATTCGCTTAGGAGGATTGAATTCCGACTTAAAAAAACTTTTTCTATTTATCTGTAGAAAATCTTGGCAGCATCGGGGAAATCATATCCTTCTATTTAAGGATGATGATAGTGCGCGCGAGTTTTGTCATGCCATGCGAACAATGTTGCACCAAGAGGAACGACGCAAATTTGTGCATCTCCCCAGTATCGACTATTGGGGGCGTGAAAGAGTAGCCTTGCACAGCAAACTCACCATCGAGCGAGTGACAGCGTTGACGCGCTTGGTTCGAGAATCGGACCTTTGGGTATGCACGACCCTATGCGGTTTGGCACAGCGGACCGAGTCGCAGTCTATCCGCGTGACGCAGTTGATCGATGTGGCGATAGGCGATGAAGTGGATCCTGATTTCCTAGCGCGAAGACTGGAGTTCCTGGGTTATGGCAAAACTCAATTTGTCTCAGAGCCTCAGCAGTATGCTTTGCGTGGAGGAATCCTCGATGTATTCTCGGCCGACGAACAAGCTCCTTGGCGGATCGAGTTTTTAGGCGACAATGTCGTGTCGATCCGTTTATTTGATCCCATTGACCAAGCCTCGGCAGGTGAAGTCAAGACGGTTACCGTTGTTCCGTGCCGTGAATTTACATTGGTGCCGGAACTGCGCAAAACCGCAGCTCAGAATGTATTTGATGTTCTAGTGGCACACGGATGCAATCGGGCTGATCGCGATGGTATCGTCGATTCTGTGACGAGTGGAATTTTCTTTTCCAGGATGGATGTTTTTGGTCCTTTGCTGAGAATGGGATCTGATGATGGTCGCTCCTATTGCGGCAGCAAAATCAGAGTCCTTGCAGTCGATCCAATGGGTGAACTGCTCAAGCAAGCTGAGAATGCGGTCCACGATCGTATGGCGAAATTTAATAATGATGTAAGGCATTTAAAGCCAACTCTATCGCCGGAATTGCACTTTTCTCCCCTTAAATCGATAGCGAATTACGCAGCCGATCATTTGACCGTCGAATTCGGCAATCCAGATCATTCTCACGATTTTACGGTGATTCAGTATCCGGTAATTGCCGTTGGCGTATTTCCCGATGTCAACAGATTTGAAAAGATTACTGAACGGTTTGAAGCATGGATCAAGTACTGGCAAAAAAAAGTTGCCATGAATTTTCGTGTTGCGATCACTGCCCGTTCAACGGCTTTTTTGGAGCGCTTGGGTCATCTCTTAGCGGCGCGCGACATTAGTTTCATCGAAGTTACGGGGTTTGATGAGATACTCTTGGGTATTGATGATGCCAAGCCAGGAATTTACGCTGGTCTTTGTTCTCTCGACCATTCTATTCAAGTTGATGCGGACCGAGTCTTGTGGGTATGCGCTGAGGAGATATTTGGGCATCAAGCTCCGGTAGCTGGTGTCAATGCTCAGGTCGCCAAGCTCAAAAATCTCATCAAAGACTATGGAGACCTGTCACCCGGCGACTTTGTGGTTCATATTGAGCATGGGGTTTGCCAATACCGGGGTATCGAAACCCTGTCAGCTGGAGGAATGGGTGGCGATTTTTTGCTATTACATTTTGAAGGCAACGACAAACTATATTTACCGGTAGATCGGCTCAATATTCTGCAAAAATATGTTGGGGCTGGGACGGATGATAAGCCCAGATTGGATAAATTACAGGGCAGCTCTTGGAAAGTTCGCAAAGCAAAAGCCAAGAAGGCAGTTCAGGATTTGGCCGACAAATTGCTCGCATTTAAAGCGCAGCGCAAACTCTCGGTAGGGCGTCAATATTCTCCACCAGGTGAATTGTACTACGAATTTGAAGCAAGATTTCCCTTTGAGGAGACTCCTGATCAGCTCAAAGCTCTGGAAGACGTGAATGCGGATTTATCGGAGTCTTACCCTATGGATCGGCTGATTTGCGGGGACGTCGGTTTTGGCAAAACCGAGGTTGCGCTACGGGCTGCAATGAGAGTTGCCATTGACGGCTTTCAGGTTTTGGTCGTTGTCCCGACGACGGTGCTTTGCTTTCAGCATTTTCACACGTTTTCGAAGCGGTTTGGAGAATTTGGCATTAGCGTTGGTATGATTAATCGCTTTGTGGCGCGCAAGACGCTTCGGTCAGAGGTTGATCGCTTCAACAATGGCCAGCTTGATATTCTGATTGGCACGCACCGTGCTTTGTCGAAAGATGTCGAGGCAAGACGTCTGGGACTCCTGATTATAGATGAAGAACAGAGGTTTGGGGTTGCTCAAAAAGAAATGCTTAAAGAGATAGGCGAGGGTTGTGACATTCTTACGCTGACTGCCACTCCCATACCAAGAACCTTGCACATGGCTCTTCTAGGGTTGCGGGACATTTCTGTTATTGCGAGTCCGCCGAAATTGCGAAAGCCTGTTAAAACATACATCTCTGACTACGATGAGTCGCTCATTAAAGATGCGATCGAATTTGAAAGAAATCGAGGTGGACAAGTATTTTTCATTCACAACCGAGTAAGCGACATCGAAACCGTCGCGGCCAGGCTCAGATCCCTTGTGCCAGAAACGACAGTCCGCGTTGGGCATGGCCAACTGCACGCCGACGAACTTGAGCGGGTGATGATAGATTTTATGAACGGTGGGTTCACGGTCTTGTGTTGCACGACCATTATTGAATCTGGAATCGATATACCCAACGTGAACACGCTTATTGTTAATCACGCTGACCGGTTTGGTCTGGCTCAGTTGTATCAGATAAAGGGGCGGGTAGGTCGATCGCCGAAACAGTCTTTCGCATATTTTTTGCACGGAAGAGACTTTGAACTAACCGAAGAAGCCCGAAAAAGACTCGAAATTCTTGCCAACTATCAGGATTTAGGATCGGGTTTTCATATTGCTAATCACGATCTAGAGTCCCGGGGCACTGGCGATCTTTTAGGTAGCCAGCAATCCGGATTCATCGAGAGCGTTGGGTTTGAACTCTATTCCGAAATGCTTGAAAGGGAACTTGCAGGTCATGGAGAAAATACCGAACTTGAGCCAAGCGATGCCGAGCTGAAGATTCCGTTTTTTGCAAAAATCCCTAGCAGCTATGTGGAGGACGAAAAAGAACGAGTAAGAATATATCGTTACTTATTTGGAATACGGTCAGAGCTTGAATTGTGGAACTATCATAAGTTAATCATAGATAGATTCTCCCGTATGCCACCAGAATGTGAAAGGATTTTTCGAGTCGCGTTGCTCAAGTTCTACTTGCGTTTGACCAAAGTTATTTACCTCAAGTTAGGTGGAGTGGGATTTGTTGAGGTTGCGTTTAATAGCGCCTCCGGTCAATACATTCAAGTGATAGAACCTTATCTGAAAACCAGACCTAAGCGATTTCACCCGCTGTCGGGAGGCAAAGCGCTAGTTAATTTGGCCTCGATGTATAACGCAGGAGATTTTGACCAGGACAAGGTCTTGGACGAGCTGATTCAGGTATTCCGCATGATCGTTGACGATGGTCTGAAGTAGAGCATGCTAAGATGTAAGATGATGATTGGCCGTCGTTGCTGGCTCGAAGTGTCAGCGATCCACTAAGGCAGGAGGCACGTCCCATGCGCAGGTTTTTATACGGATTGGCACTTGTCGTTGCATGCATGGCAGGAATACATGGTTGGCGTTGGAAAAGTAGGTTTGTGGACGCATCAAAAGTAGACGAAGATGGCACAGAAAAGCCCCTGTATGGAAAGAATTCGGGGATCGTGGTCAGCGTTGGGGGGGGCAAGATATCATACGAGGATGTTGACTGGGGTTTTCGGTACCAATTAATGGGTTTGGGGGACCGAGAGGAGCTATCTCCGATTCCCGATGACTCGGAGGAGTTTGAGAAGTCCGCAATTCAAATTAAGAACCGAGTTCTCTCCGATTTCATCGAGCGTAAGCTGCTTTTTGAATATCTCAAAAAAGACGAGGCATACGACCTATCGCGGCCTGAGCTTTACACTTCATGCCTTAACGAGTGGCAAAATGCTCTAAAGAATCTGCCCCCAAAGGAGCACGTGGCCGATTCTGTCAAGGACCAGGAGCGGCTAAAGGAACGAATCTGCGAGTGGCATTTGATTCAGGCTTACCTAGAGGAAAAAATATACAGCAAGATTTCTATCACCGACAACGATTTGCGGAGATACTACGCTGCGAATAAGGAAAACTTTTCGAAACCTGAAATGGTACAACTAAGGCAGATAGTCTTGCCTTCTGAAGAAGAGACCAACCGGATAAAAAGAATTCTAAAACCAAATAATTTTATCGAGTTAGCTTTAAAGCATTCAATCACCCCCGAAGCGGTTGATGGCGGATTATTAAAACCATTTGCCAAGGGGGATATGCCTAGGTTTTTTAATGTAGCATTCTCAATGAGAATAGGAGACATTCGTGAGGATCTAAAAACTCCGTATGGGTTTCATATCATTAGGCTTGAAAAGAAATTTCCCGCAAAACAACTCAGTTTTGAGGAAGCGAAGTCAGAAATTTTAGAAGAACTTAAGAAAAAGTATCGAGAGAAGGAATACCAGAAATGGCTGGAATTGGCCTCAAACGCAGTGCCCGTGAGTTCGCCGGAAAAATTATGGTAGTGACCCTTCTGGGTTCTTCCTCGACACTGCTCGCAGACGAAGTATTGATCGATAGGATGATCGCTGAAATCAACGGTGATGTGATAACTTATAGCGATGTTCTCAAAAAAATGCGTCGCGGCAATGTCGTCGAGGTTGCGGCCTTCCCCGCTGTTCAGACCGATCCCCCCTTTGAGGTTGCGTTACAAGACCTAATCAATAAAAATTTAGTTATCCAGAAGGTCGAGGAAGCCGGCGTTGAGATGTCCGATGACAAAGTCGAGCAGGAGATCACCGACTTTCTGGCCAAAAAAGGCTCAAATCGCGAAGCGCTAAAAAGGGCATTGGATCAGGAAGGTATTACCTACGAGCAGTACGCCGAAGACTTCAAAAACTCTATGCTGATCAAACATTTTCAAGGCCGTTTTATTGTTCCATCAATAAAAATTTCAGCAAAAGACGTTGAACTTCACTATTTTAAGATGCTTGGCAGTGCGCCGCGGGGTCTCAAGCTCAAATTAAAACAAATTTTCATAGAATTGCCTGAAGACGCATCAGATGATATAAAGGAATCCAAACACCAGCTGCTAGAAACAATTAAAACCAAGCTTAACGAAGGTATGCCTATAGGAGACGTAGCAAAGCAGTTCTCGGACGCACCAAGCGGGTTTGATCTACCTCCAGTGGAAGTGGTTGATTTATCCCCACAATTTAGGGGCGAAGTCGAAAAATTGGAAGTAGGGCAACATACTAATCCTATCCAAACAGGGGCTGGGTTTTATATATTTCATCTAGAGCAAAAAATTCTCACAGATTCCGCAGACTTCGAGGCAAGGCGACGGGAGGTTGAAATGGACTTACGAGCCCGCGAAATGGAGCGCGAAACCACTAGTTGGATAGAAAATCAAAGAAATACGAGTAAAATTCGAATAATAAGGGACTAGTGGACCAAAATCGTCCCTGACAGCCCACTAGAATCGCGTCATGCCGTGGCCTTGGATTGAGGCTTTAGGCAGTGAACCAGTGCTCTAAAGTATTCTTTCGCAATATGATTACCGACCATTCTTGCTTTAATAAATTCAAGAGCTTCGAACCTTGTGCGTGCCACTTGATAGCTTCTGTTGCTTGTAAGTGCGTCAAAAATATCAGCTAAAGCGGCGATTTGAACTTCAGGCAATATTTGGTTGTTATTGAGACCATGAGGGTAGCCATTCCCATCTAGTCGCTCGTGGTGATGTATAATGATTTCCCTTGAAACTTCCGCAAGCGGGCTAGTCTCAAAGGCGCGATAGCCAAGCTGAGGATGCTCCTGCATCACCTTGCGTTCCGTGTCTGTCAAAACCCCTTGTTTATTAAGAATGGTCCGTGGAACTTGCGATTTGCCGATATCATGAAATATCCCCCCGAACGCTAAATTGAGTAGCTGTTCCCTATCTTGAAGCCCGAGTTCGATTGCTATCGCAGTAGCGTAAGTAGCAACGCGAATACTGTGGTGAAAGACATATTCCTCCTTGGACAGAAGGCTTTGAAGGGAATTAACGCAAGATTTGCTTTCCAAAAGGCAGTCGGTAAGAGCTACAGCAATAGTTTCGGCCTTTTTCACGCAACTGTCGGTGATCTCACCATCATAGAGCAGCTTAGTAAATGCCGTACCAATATCTTCGATACCTCGAATGCGCTGAGTAGGTTCAAGCTCATTCAAGATTCGAGGCATTCGAGAGAATTGAAGGTACATCGATACCTTCTCTTGATTGTGTGGACTCGTGAGGAGAGTAAGATAACCTTGGCTAAGTAAACGCTCCAATTCCTCCTTTTCCCACAGATACCCATCTGTGCTATAAAGAATGATCTCATTGCCAAGATTTAGGTAGAGGTCAAAGTCAGTGACACTATTGTCAAAGAGAGCATCTACAGCAATCTCAATAAAATTTGATTTACAATTAGACACGACACCCTCCTTGCCCTCTCACCTATCGGTCTAATCTCACCTAAACTTGAGGTCTTCCAATTATTTTACCGCGGAGTCACAAAAGAGCACCAAACAGCGTGCAGATGGCTTGACAAGACATTCTAAGTATATTAAACCCTGAGCCTCATCTTTTGGGTAAGCCTGCACTGCAAATCAGCAAGCCAATGCCTTGAATACACCTTGCGTGTGTAAGCCCACTCAAAAGACACTATCCATTAATCTGTCACTAGAAAAAGGTCTGATATGAGTAGTCAGAACATTCGGATCAAGCTCAAAGGTTATGATCACAGAATTTTGGACCAGTCCGCTATCGAAATCGTCGAACGCGCGACTAGAACCGGAGCTAGTATAGCCGGTCCTATTCCATTGCCGACATCGATCAATAAATATACGGTCCTTCGAAGCCCCTTCATCGATAAAAAATCAAGGGAGCAATTCGAAGTGAGAACTCATAAGCGGGTATTAGACATCGTCGATGCTAAATCCCAAACGATAGACGCACTGATGAAATTGGATTTGGCGGCCGGGGTCGACGTCGAGATCAAGCTTTACTAAATACTTGATGTTCTGAATAAGATAAGGCCAAATTCGTTAACCATAAAAGACAGGTTAAGATCCTATGAGAGGTCTAATAGCAAAAAAGGTGGGTATGACCAGAATCGTCAATGACGATGGTCAGCTTATTCCTGTAACTCTTCTTAAAATCGAAGAGCAAAAAATCACGAAGATTCTAACACCCGAACGCGATGGCTACCACGGTGTGCAGGTAGGCTACTTAGCAAAGTCGGAACACAAACTAGCAAAAGCAGACATCGCGAGACTTCGGAAGTCGAATGTAGCGGAAAATTTTACGCGGTTTAACGAATTTCAAACCCCGCAAGGTACCGATGGTCTTGAATTAGGCGCAGAAGTACGAATAGATTTTTTAGCTGAAGTTAAATCAGTAGACGTAACCGGCGTAACCAAGGGGCGAGGTTACGAAGGAGCCATCACGCGATGGGGCCACGCCATGGGACGAAGAACCCACGGATCCCACTTCCATCGACGTCCGGGATCATTGGGTATGAGGACCACTCCTGGTAGGGTATTTAAAAACAAAGGAATGCCGGGCCAGCTGGGTGCGGTTAATAGAACCATTCAAAACTTAAGCGTCATGGACATCGACATGGAAGGGAATATCCTTGCGATCAAAGGTTCCGTACCTGGACATCGCGATGGTTATGTCGTGGTCAGACCTTCGGTCAAAGCTAAGTAATAGTTTCGAGGACGCGGAGAAATAGAATGAAACTAGACGTACTCAATACAAATGGTGAAAAGGTCAAAACAATTGATCTGCCAGACGCAATTTACAATGTAGAGCTGAGCGAGCATGTGCTTCATTCAGTCGTGAAAGCATACAGAGCCAACCGTCGCCAAGGTACTCACAGCGTCAAGACGCGAGCATTTGTTCGTGGTGGTGGTCGAAAGCCTTTTAAGCAAAAAGGTACGGGTGGCGCCCGCCAAGGGAGTATGAGGGCGCCTCACATGTACGGTGGTGCGATTGTGCATGGCCCACAACCTCGCGATTACACTCAAAAGATTAACCAGAAATTGAAAAAATTAGCTGTAAAAATGGTCTTGTCTGACAAAGTTAGACACGGGAAGCTCATTATAGTCGATGACTTTGCGATTTCAGGATACAGCACAAAACACTTGTCAGGTATATTGAGTCACCTTAAATCGACCAATGCACTGCTAACTGACGAACGCAAAGACAATTTTCTTTACTACTCAGCGCGTAATTTGAAGTCAGCGACAGCAAAGTTGCCCTCAGAAATTAATGCAGAAGATTTGCTTAGGCATGAAGCTTTGGTAGTCTCGGTAAACGGCCTGCATGCGCTTAATCAAAGATTAGGAGAGTGATATGCATCCGCTTAATGTCATTATAAAGCCGATAGTTTCGGAAAAGTCGACTGACTTGCGTGACACGCGTGGCAAGTATACTTTCCAAGTTCAGTTAAGTGCTACCAAGGCGGATATCAAAAGCGCAGTATTCAACATGTGGGGAGCCGAGGTTGAGTCGGTAGCAACCATGATCAGGCGCGGGAAAATAAAGAGGCGAGGAAAAAATTTAACAAAACCCAAGAATACCAAGCGTGCCGTGGTTTCGCTAAAGGGTGATGTCAAGCTTCCTCTGTTTGAAGATCAATAGTAATTTCTTGTGAAGGGTTGTTAGATGGCGGTAAAACAATACAGACCTACCTCTCCTGGTATGCGAGGCATGTCTACCATAGTCAACAAAAACCTTGACAAGGTAGAACCATATAAACCTTTGTTAGAAGCTCAAAATAGCAAAGCTGGACGCAACGCGCACGGACGGATAACAGTAAGGCATCAAGGTGGTGGTGTAAGACATCACTACCGTGTCATTGATTTTAAGCGACTCAAGCGCGATATCGATGCAAAAGTCGAATATATAGAATACGACCCAAACCGTACGGCGTTTATAGCGCGTTTGCTTTACGCTGATGGCGAACGTGCCTACATTCTTGCCCCCGATCAACTTAAGAAGGGTGATCGGATTGTGGCGTCGGGTAAAGCAGATATTCAGCCCGGTAACGCTATGATGCTTTCTAATATCCCTTTTGGTACCACGGTTCACAATGTCGAGATGCGTCCCGGAAAAGGCGGACAATTAGCGAGGAGTGCCGGTGTATCCTGTCAGCTTGTAGGCCGAGTTGATGGCTATGCGCAGCTGAAGATGCCTAGTGGTGAATTTCGTAGAGTTCGTGAAGAATGCTTTGCCACAATTGGAGTTGTAAGCAATTCAGATCACTTCAACAT
>CAZOSN010000011.1:35660-53250 GCA_964582405.1 uncultured Oligoflexales bacterium
AGGCCTACGGTGCGTGGTGTAGCCATGAACCCGGTTGATCACCCACATGGTGGTGGTGAAGGGCGAACCTCTGGAGGACGTCATCCGGTGTCACCATGGGCACTGCCTACCAAGGGATACAAGACAAGGCATAATAAGCGGACCGATAAGGATATCATCCGCCGTCGCAAATCCAAAAAAGCTAGTTGATCAGGGAGAAACTAGATGGCTAGATCAGTTAAAAAAGGGCCGTTTGTTGATAGCTACCTATTCAAGAAAGCTGCGGTGGCCCAATCAGATAAGAAACCGATCAAAACTTGGAGTCGTCGTTCCACGATTGTTCCTGATTTTGTCGGCCTGAACTTCTTAATTCATAACGGCAAGAAGTTTGTGCCTGTATTCGTTACTGAAAACATGGTGGGCCATAAATTCGGTGAATTTGCACCAACTAGGACCTATTATGGTCACGGTAGTGAAAAAAAAGGTAAGAAGTAGGAGATCATGCGATGACGGATAGTTTTAGAGCAATATTGCGTGATGTGCGAATTTCTCCAAGGAAAGCGCGCCTTGTAGCAAATTTGGTGCGCGGACGAACGGTATCAAACGCGGTTGATTTGCTGAAGTTGACCAATAAGCGGGCTGCGCCAATGGTATCGAAATTGATCCAGTCAGCAATTGCAAACGCCTCAGCCCAAGCGACGGTTGATGTTGATCGCTTGATTGTGTCCGAAGTCTTTGTCGATGAGGGTCAAACGCTGAAGCGTTTCTTGCCTCGAGCTCAAGGGCGGGCAACACCGTTGAAGAAGCGATCATCGCATATAACAGTTAAACTAAGAGAGATCTAATCATCTAAGGCAAGGAAGGTCGAAGGTGGGACAAAAAGTAAATCCTATAGGTTTTCGGGTAGGCATCACGCGTCCATGGATGTCTCGTTGGTATGCTAGAAAAAATTATGCAGAATTGCTGCAAGAAGACATCAGGATCAGAAAGTATATTCATAAAAAATTCGAAGCCGCTGGAGTCGCTCGAGTCGAAATTGAAAGGGCTGCGACTAATTTGCGGGTGAATATATATTCGAGCCGCCCTGGTATCATCATTGGAAAAAAAGGAGCGGGCGCAGAAAGCCTAAAGGACGAACTCGTAAAGATTTGTAAGATTAAATCGGGTGAGCCAAACGTTAACGTTTTCGAGATAACTAAACCTGATCTTGATGCGACCTTGGTAGCTCAGGGCATTGCATCGCAACTGCAGCGACGAGTATCGTTCCGACGCGCAATGAAAAAGGCGATCACGAGTGCAATCAAGGGTGGCGCTAAAGGAATCAAGGTAGGTTGTTCGGGCAGACTTGGCGGTGCAGATATGTCAAGATCAGAAAGCTATCGTGAGGGGCGAGTGCCCTTGCACACTTTGCGGGCTGATATTGACTATGGTACCGCAGAAGCTCTTACGACCTATGGAATTATCGGTGTAAAAGTATGGATTTTCAAAGGTGATAGCATCGAAAATTGATGCGATCCCATAGAGAGGCTGAATTATGTTGTCGCCAAAGAAAATGAAATTCAGAAAGCGGTTTAAAGTAAAACTGCAGGGAGACTCAAAAGCTGGTACCGAGTTGGCTTTTGGCGAGTTTGGATTGATGGCGGTCCAGACGGGACGAATTACCGCAAGGCAAATTGAATCTGCACGTATTGCGATGACCCGCCATATCAAAAGGGGCGGTAAAGTCTGGATAAAGATTTTCCCTGATGTACCGGTATCCAAGAAGCCTGCAGAGGTCAGAATGGGTAAGGGTAAAGGATCAGTTGATCACTATATCGCGACGGTTAAACCTGGGCGCATTCTCTATGAGATGACAGGTGTGGAACCAGAAGTAGCCCGGGGGGCTCTGGAGCTAGCGGCATCAAAGTTGCCGATTAAGACACGGTTAATCCTTAAGTCGGAGGATCCTTGGGCATGATGCACCTAAATAAGCTTAAAATGAGTGACGTCCTAAGTTTTGATGCGAAACAGAGCATAGACGTGGAAAAAGATATTCGTAAACAGATTGGCGAGCTGCGAATCGATCTTTATGGCAATCGCGGCACCGCCTCGGCTAAAGCCCGAGGTCTAAAAAAGTCTCTTGCAAGAATTTTGACAGCGCGTCGCCTGGCATCGAAAACAAAGTAACTAGCAAACTCGATCTTTGATAGGGAACTACCATGGTAGATGGAAAGAAAAAAGAAGGTAAGGCAAAGCCGCTAACCTGCGAAGTTACCAGCGATAAAATGGGTAAGTCTCGTGTTGGGCTTGTAAAGCGTCTCGTTATGGAGCCTCGCTATCATAAATATGTCAAGCGTGAGACGAAGATCATGTTTCACGATGAAAAGAATGAGACTGCCGTTGGAGACAAGGTGCTCATTATTCCTTGCCGGCCATACAGCAAGCGAAAGCGATTTAACCTATACAAAGTTGTCGAAAAATGTCAAAAGCTTGATTCCTGGCAGGAAGGGAATAACCTATGATCCAGATGGAAAGTACCCTCCAGAGTGGTGACAACTCGGGAGCACGGGTTCTTAAGTGTTTTAAGGTATTGGGCGGCTCAAAGCGCTTGTTTGCCACCGTCGGCGACACAATCGTCGTATCGGTAAAGGATGCTGCACCAAATTCCAAGGTAAAAAAGGGTAGCGTGCATAGAGCGGTAATTGTAAGGACCAAAAAAGAGGTCCTTCGTCCTGATGGGACAACAATTCGGTTTGACGAAAACGCTGCAGTTTTGATCAAAAAAGGCGATGGTGAGCCAATCGGAACTAGAATCTTCGGACCAGTTGCAAGGGAAGTGCGTAACCGAGGCTTTGTGCGCATAGCATCTTTAGCGCCGGAAGTATTATAAATGTAGAGACAATCGAAGGCGGTATAACGAGGAGGTCGTTGATCCGCTAAACCGAAAGAGATACTCAAAGGACTATCATGAACGACAAACCAAGATTACAAAAGAAGTACGAAGAGTTTCGAGTTGATCTCCAAAAAGAACTCGGCGTGAAGAATCCTAATGAAGTGCCGATGCTTAAAAAAATCGTGGTCAATATCGGACAGGGTGACGCAGTTCAGAACATCAAGGTGCTTGAGGGTGCGGTGAGAGATCTGGAGGCTATTACTGGCCAAAAGGCTGTGACTACTCGCGCCAAGAAAAGCATCGCAGGTTTTAAACTTCGCGAGGGCCAACCAATTGGCTGTTCTGTAACCTTGCGCCGTCAGCGAATGTACGAATTTCTTGATCGACTGATCAATGTCTCCTTGCCGAGGGTTAGAGACTTTCGAGGTTTTTCACCTAAGGCTTTCGATGGTCGAGGTAATTACTCGTTAGGGATAAAAGAGCAGATTATTTTTGCTGAGATCGATTATGAAAAAGTAGATAGGGTGCGCGGTCTCGGAATAACCCTTGTAACTAACGCAAAGACCGATATACAGGCCAAAGCTCTGTTGGATCGGTTTAACTTTCCATTCAGGAAGAATTAACAGGAGCATACAGAGAGATGGCGAAGAAGGCTCTTATAGAAAAAAGTCGTCGGACTCCAAAGTTTTCATCTCGGCAGTATACGAGATGCAACAATTGTGGCCGCCCGAGGGGTGTATACCGCCGATTTGGAATTTGCCGTATCTGCTTCCGAGATATGGCTCTTCGCGGTCAATTAGCGGGTGTAAAAAAGTCATCGTGGTAGACTATTCGTTTAATCGAGGTAAAGAATGATAACTACAGATCCAGTCGCCGATTTGTTGACGCGCATCAGAAATGCGCAGCAAGCGAAGCACGAGGTTGTTTCAGTTCCGGCGTCTAAACTTAAGATTGCAATTGCTCACATCCTTCGCGAAGAAGGCTTTGTGCGAAACTACAAGTGCATCAGGGATGGAAAGCAAGGTTTGCTTAAGATTGCGTTAAAATATGATGCGGCGGGCAACGCTGTCATTCATGAGATTAACCGTATCAGCAAGAGTTCACGGCGTGTTTATAAGTCTACGTCCGATTTGCCCTATGTAAAAAACGGCTTCGGTATCGGTATCTATTCGACACCCAAAGGGGTTATGAGTGACCGCGATGCTCGAAAATTGCACGTAGGCGGCGAATACCTCTGTTCAGTATTTTAGGTTGGGAGTTCGTCAATGTCTCGTATCGGTAAAAAGAAAATTGTAGTCCCAACTGGTGTTGAAGTGACGCTCAAGGGAAACCTAGTGAAGGTTAAGGGTCCTAAGGGATCGCTCGAGAGAGAACTTCACCCGGCTGTCAAAGTTTCGAAAGACGGAAATCTGGTGTCCGTCGATTTGGCTGGAAATGACGGACTTAGCAAGTGCTTTCATGGGTTAAGCCGAACCCTGGTAGCAAACATGGTGGAAGGTTGCCACAAGGGCTATTCCAAATCTCTCACCTTGGTAGGTGTTGGATATAGGGCTGCAGCAGAAGGTAAGGGGCTAAATTTATCGTTAGGATTTAGTCACCCAATTAAATTTGCAGCGGTTCAGGGTATCGATTTCGTTGTTGATAAGGCGACGACGATTCATATTTCAGGGTCATCGAAGGAATTGGTCGGTGAGGTTGCTGCAAAGATCCGAAGTCTGCGTCCCCCTGAGCCTTATCATGGCAAAGGTGTGCGGTATGTGGATGAGGTTATTCAGACCAAAGTTGGTAAAGCGGCAGGTAAAAAGTAGGACATACAACTCTAGGTAGGGTTCAAAGGATATGAGCAAGCTCGCAAAGAAAGACGCATTAAGACTGAAACGCAAAAAGCGTATCCGAACTAAGATCTCGGGAAGCGCCCTGCGGCCGCGTTTAAGTATTTTTCGATCACCTAGGCATGTGTATGCGCAGGTGATTAACGACGATACTGGTATGACATTGGCATCGATCAGCAGCTTCAACAAGGGCAAGGTCGTTCGTTGTGGAGTAGACGAGTGCGTTGCTCTTGGCAAAGAGCTCGCTCAAAAGTGTGCTGCGAAACAGATTACTAAAGTCCTTTTTGATAAAAACGGCTACGCGTTTCACGGAAGAGTCAAGGCCTTTGCTGATGGTGCAAGAGAAGGCGGATTAGAATTTTAACCGAAGTGTTGGGAGACCAAGGTGTCGAAAGAGCAGCAACTTAAAGATAAAAAAGATGACGGTTTGCAGGACCGCATAGTCAACATCGCTCGGGTCGCCAAAGTTGTAAAAGGTGGGCGTCGGTTTAGTTTTAGCGCGTTGATCGTTGTCGGGGACGGCAAAGATAAGGTGGGCTTCGGACTTGGTAAAGCCAATGAAGTTCCGGATGCAATTCGAAAGGGCTCAGAGCAGGCCAAGAAGGGAATGGTTGCTGTGGAGAAAGTCGGGGGAACCATACCGTTTGAGGTCATTGGACGGTTTGGCTCAGCGAAAGTTTTGATGCTTCCGGCAAAGAAGGGTAAAGGTATCATCGCTGGCGGTCCGGTACGTACTATGGTCGAACTGGCAGGCATCGAGGATATCGTGTGTAAAGCTCAGGGCACGAACAATCATTCTAACATCGTTCGAGCAGTTATGGATGGTTTCAGGCAGTTGCAGGGCATCCAGCAGTATGCGAATAATCGCGGTAAAGCGATTGACGAAGTTTATCAGTCTCGTCAGAAATCTTGATGGGGCGATTTATAGGGGATTTAGGACATGTCAAAAATTGTCGTAAAGCAAGTCCGCAGTTCAATCGGACAGAGCAAAAATCATAAAAAGGTGTTGAAGGGTTTGGGCTTACGTGGCTTAAATCGGGAACGCACCTTTAAGGATAACAACTGCATCCGAGGAATGGTGAACAAGATCAGTCATCTAGTCACTTACCGGCTCGAATCTTAGAAAGGGTGGATGATATCGATGGAGATCAAGAATTTAGGAAATTTGAAACCCGCAGCTGGATCTCACCGCAACAGAAAGCGTTTGGGTCGGGGATCTGGTAGTGGTACCGGCAAGACCGCCGGTAAAGGCCATAAGGGCCAGAGAGCTCGGAAGGGCGGGGGCATTGCGCCAGGATTCGAGGGCGGTCAAACGCCGCTTTATCGACGACTACCAAAGCGTGGATTTAAAAACCCATTTCGGATCGAGTATAACGCGGTAAATTTGGATGTGTTAAATCGATTTAGTGATGGTAGCAAAGTTACGGCTGAAGTGCTGAAGGATGCGGGTTTGATTAAAGAGCCAAAAAAGCCGGTAAAACTACTGGCGAGAGGTAGACTCGAGAAGCGCCTTACGATCGTTGTAAATAAAGCTAGTGTAGCGGCCAGAGATGCAGTTTCTAAAGCGGGTGGAACTCTCGAGGAGATCTGAAAGTGGGCGATCGGGTTAAAGTTATCCCGGAAATGAAGGTTAATCATCTGCAGAGGAAGATTCTTTTCACTCTCGGATTTTTGGCTCTGTATCGCGTAGGTGTGCATGTTCCTATCCCGGGCGTTGATGCGGTACGTCTGGGAGAGTTTTTCCAATCGCAAGGAGCAAACTTGTTCGGGATGTTGAACATGTTTGCCGGCGGTGCTCTGGAACGCTTCAGTATTTTCGCATTGGGTGTGATGCCTTACATTTCCGCATCGATCATTGCGCAGCTATTGACGGTAGTCGTGCCGCATCTTGAAGCTTTGTCCAAAGAAGGTGAGGCGGGACGCAAGAAAATCACGCAGTATACACGCTACGGCACCGTAATATTGGCCCTCGTTCAGGGATTTATGATCGGTAAGACCTTGCTTGGGTCGTCTTTTGGTGGCGGTTCGCTTGTTCCTGATGGTGGTACGGGCTGGCTTGTCATGACTGCGATTTCACTAACGGCAGGGACTGCGTTTGTGATGTGGCTAGGTGAGCAAATCACTGACAAGGGAGTTGGAAACGGGATTTCCTTGATTATTTTTTGCGGAATTGTAGCCGGACTTCCCCGAATCATAACCGGTACCTATGAGAAGCTTAATTCCGCGGAAATGGATATAGCTACAGTTAGTTTGCTGAGCGTCGTGATTGTCTGCGTTACAGCAGGTGTTGTGTTTATGGAGCAGGGCGCTAGGCAGATTCCTATTCAGTACGCCAAGCGCCAGGTGGGCAAAAGAATTTATGGCGGACAGACTTCGCATCTTCCAATGAGAATAAATACGGCAGGGGTGATTCCGCCTATTTTTGCTAGTTCGTTGCTTCAATTGCCTCTAACGGTAGTGGCGGTGTCAGGAGACAGCTGGTTAGGTGGGATTGTGAGTTCGGTTTTCGTTTCGGGTGGTTGGCTGTATAATCTGGTTTACCTTTCGATGATAATATTTTTCTCGTTTTTCTACACCTCTATCCAATTTAAGCCGGACGATATAGCTGAAAATTTGAAAAAACATGGTGGTTTTATCCCTGGCATTAGGCCTGGTGCTAGGACTGCAGAGTATTTGGGAAAGGTAATCAACAGACTGACTTTGTCAGGGGCTCTCTATTTGGCCGGAATCTGTTTGATACCATCGATTGTCACCGACAAATTTAACGTGCAGTTTTACTTTGGTGGTACTAGCTTGTTGATTATCGTCGGGGTTGCTCTGGAAACGTTTAGGCAGATCGATGCTCATCGGCAGTCTCTGCGTTACGAGGCGTTCATGAAGAAGGGTAGTATTCGTCCTCGGAGACAACGAGGATGATAGTCTTACTGACGGGTGCACCTGGTGCGGGAAAAGGTACCCAGGCCGATTTGCTAGTAGAGAGGGCCGGGTTTGCAAAGATTTCGACCGGAGACGCGCTCAGACGGCAAGTTTCGCTTGGCTCGGAGATCGGAAAAAGGGCCGAGTCGATCATGTCGATTGGCAAACTTGTTCCTGATGAAGTTTTGATTCAGGTGCTGCAGGCTGAATTGGGTCGTCAAACGCGAGGTAAAATTCTTTTGGATGGTTATCCAAGGAATATAGCCCAAGCTGAAACGTTGGAAAGTCTAAGTGACACCTATCCGATTGAGGCGGTTATTCATCTCCAGGTAGCTGACGAAGTTTTGGTAGGGCGGCTAGTCGAACGTCGGGTCTGTGCAGATTGTGGGGCTTCTTATCATCTGCGCTTTGATCCTCCGAAAGATGGTACCTGCAGAAGATGCGGTGGGGCTGTAGTTCAGAGGCCGGATGATAGTGAAGATAAAGTCAAAGTAAGATTAAAGGTTTATTACGACGCGACGGCTCCAGTTTTAGATTTTTATGAAAGGAAAGGCCTGTATCGGCGGGTTGATGGCGATGGTCCGACCGAGGTCGTGTATCAGAGAATTTTGGGGGCTTTAACCGTAAAGTCTTGATTTGGTGAAACAGGGTTTGACTATTAAATATTTTGAGAGTAATCGCTAATGGCAAAAGAAGGCGTGATAGAGGTCGAGGGTACGGTGCTGGAGCCTTTGCCTAATGCGATGTTCAGGGTAGAATTAGAGAACGGTCATTCTGTCCTGGCCCACATAAGTGGGAAAATGAGAATGCATTTTATTAGGATTTTACCTGGAGACAAAGTTAGGTTAGAGATATCACCCTACGATATTGGTAGGGGACGGATAATTTATCGATCAAAGTAATAAGAGCGAGACAACAGATGAAAGTACGGGCTAGCGTTAAGACGATGTGCGAAAAATGTAAGGTGATACGTAGAAGAGGCATAGTCCGTGTCATCTGCGAAGTGAAAAAGCATAAGCAAAGACAAGGCTAAAAGCTATATAGGATTAGGAGAGGTACATGGCCCGTATTGCAGGCGTTGACTTGCCAGGACATAAGAGGATAGACATAGCGCTTACGAGCATCTACGGCTTGGGTCGTAGGGCCGCTGCGAAGGTTGCGGCGACTGCCGGTGTTGATCTGAATAAAAAGGCGGCTGATTTAAATACCGAAGAGGTTAATTCGATTCGTAAGGCGATCGATTCAGAAGGCTTCATGGTCGAGGGGGATTTGCGCCGTGAAATCGCTCTCAATATTAAGAGGCTAAGCGACCTTGGTAACTATCGTGGGTTGCGTCACCGTCGTGGTTTGCCTGTCAGAGGTCAGAGAACGAAGACGAACGCACGGACACGTAAGGGTCCTAGGAAAACTATTGCTAATAAGAAGAAGTAAAACGAGGCTGATCAATGGCTAAGGCTGTAGGTGTTCAGAAGAAGAAGACGAAAAAGAAGAATGTCCCAATGGGTGTTGCGCATGTTCAAGCGACGTTCAACAACACTATTGTGACAATTACAGATTTGAACGGTGAAGTGGTAGCATGGGCTACGGCGGGTTCTAAGGGTTTCAAAGGATCCCGACGAAGCACTCCGTTTGCCGCACAGATGGCTGGCGAAGAGGCGGCTCGTAAGGCGATGGACTGTGGTATGCGGACGGTTTCTGTTCTGATTAAGGGTCCAGGTTCTGGGAGAGAGAGCGCCGTGCGTGCTATTGCGAATGCAGGGCTCAAAGTTAATTTGTTGAAAGATATAACTCCTATTCCTCATAATGGCTGTAGGCCTCCGAAGAGAAGAAGAGTTTAAAGTTTTTTGAGATTGGAGGATATTGTGGCCAAGTATAATGGTCCGGTTTGTCGCCTTTGCCGTCGCGAAGGTCAAAAATTGTTTCTTAAAGGCGAGCGTTGTCTGACCGACAAGTGCTCGTTCGAGCGTCGTGAGTATGCGCCAGGTATGCATGGACAGGCTCGTGGGAAACTGTCTGAGTTCGGCGTGCAGCTGAGGGAAAAGCAAAAGGTTAAACGTGTTTACGGCGTGATCGAGAAACCTTTCAGGAATTTGTTCGCGAGGGCCGTAAAGGAACGCGGTGTAACTTCGGATATTTTCTTCAGGAAGCTAGAACTTCGGCTGGATAATGTCGTTTTTCGGATGGGGTTCGCTCGGTCTAGGCAAGAAGCTAAGCAGGTGGTTCGGCACAACCACATCATGGTTAATGGAAAGCGGCTCAACATACCTAGCGCTGAGTTGAGTGTTGGGGATGTCGTGAGCCTTCGGGAGAAGAGCAGTAAATTTGCTCAGTTCGCCGAATCCGATGGTCTTTTTCAAAAAAGACCCAAATTGCCGTGGTTTGAGGTAGACCGTCCGAAGAATATGGGTAAAATAGTTGCGGAACCTACTCGCGACGATATTGGTTTAGCGGTTAAAGAGCGCTTGATCGTCGAACTCTACAGCAAGTAATTTTTTCAACAGCTCTTATTGAGAAGGATGGCGCGGGATGCATCGTAATTGGCAAGATTTAATCAGTCCGAGCAATGTCGAGGTTTCGAATCTTTCCGATGTGTATGGGAAATTTTCGGTCAAGCCTCTGGAGCGGGGCTATGGAACGACATTGGGCAATTCGTTAAGGCGCGTATTGCTTTCGAGCATCAATGGTGCGGCAATTGTGGCTGTGAGGATTGCAAGTGTTGAGCATGAATTAAGCACGATTACTGGTGTTAAGGAAGATGTCACGGATATTATTCTTAATTTGAAGCAGGTTAATATCAGGTACTTGGGCGAAGATGATACTAGAATTACCTTAAAGTCCAAGGGGCCAGGGACGCTGAAGGCTGGAGATATTGTTACTGGTAGTGATGTTGAAATTCTCAATCCGGAGCAAGAGATTTGTACGGTTGGTGCCGATGGTTCCATAGATATGGAAATGATTGTACGGCATGGTCGAGGTTACCTTTCGTCTGAAATGAACAGGACGGAGGAAACACCGGTAGATTTCATCGTTACTGATGCCATTTTTGCTCCGGTACGGCGAGTCGCTTACACGGTTGAAAATGCGCGCGTTGGCCAAATGACTGATTACGATCGGTTGATTATGGAGGTCTGGACTAATGGAGCGGTTCGTCCGGATGATGCTTTGGCTTATGCGGCGAAGATCCTAAAGGAACAGTTGACTATTTTTATCAATTTTGACGAGACTGAGGAAGTTGAGTCGAAGTCGCGTGATTATGAACCTGAGGAACGACCTGCTCTCAATGAGAACCTGTTTAAGACCGTCGATAGTTTAGAGCTGAGCGTTCGGGCAGCTAATTGTCTGGAAAACGCAAACATTAAGTATATCGGTGAACTGGTCACTCGCTCAGAGTCTGAAATGCTTAAGACGAAAAACTTTGGTCGCAAATCGCTGAACGAGATTAAGGATATTCTAGCTGAGATGGGTCTGTCTCTTGGAATGAAGATCGATGGATTTGACCCATCCTTGCTAAGACAGCGTGAGGGCGAGGCTCAGTAAATATCGGATAAAGCTTTTTATCTATTTTGGTTCTTTTGATTTTTTGGAATTAAGACTATGAAACATAAATTTGGACACAATAAGCTGGGTAGAGAGACCTCGCACAGAGTGGCGATGCTGCGTAACCTTGCTACGTCATTGGTTGAGAGTGGAAGGATTACGACGACTTTACCAAAGGCCCGTGAGCTTAGGGCCGTGGTGGAAAAAGTGGTAACGATGGGCAAGAAGGGTAGCGTGCATCATCGACGGGAGGCCGCTCGTGTACTATACACGAAAGAGGCAGTGGCGAAGGTATTCAATGACATTGCGCCTCGGATGAAAGATCGGCCGGGAGGGTACACTCGGATTCTAAAACGTGGGATTCGGTTTGGTGACGGCGCTATGATGGCGACTATTGAGTTTGTCGATCATGAGCCGAAGAAGGACTAGGGTGCCGTCTCGTTTTTAGCCTGCCTTTGAACCCGCTCTATGCGGGTTTTTTTATATATATGTCATCCTGTCCTATGATTTTCGGTTAAAATAGATCAGTGAATACTTTTTGCCTGGGGAGGGACTATGAGGGTTCGTGGGTGGTTGTGTCTGCCTTTTTTATTCATCCCTGCTTGCCAGGATGTGACGGGGTTCAAGACTCGCGTTGATATTATGGTTTTTGATTCTTTTGGTAAGACTTTGTTCAGTAGGCCGGAGGTGCTGACTACCAGAGATTTTCACTTTGATAACGGCGGTTATTTTGGACGAGAAGTTTTGATAGAGGGGCAGGTTAAGGAGTGGGGTCAATATGATACTCATTTAGTTGTTGAAGATGAATTCGGCAGGCTTTTGGTTGTTACGACTGAAATAGGCAAGGGGGAAATTTCGGTTGGTGATTCCGAGTCCAAGGCGGTGCGGATATTAGGTGTTGTTGAAAGGGGTAAAAAAGGGTTACCTTTTCTATTAGCAAAATCTATCGTCGAGCTGGGCGCGAAGTCTACTGAATGAAATGACTCATGATCTTATTTTGGTATGTGCTGAGAGACTATTTTAAGTATGTGACTGGGGTAATAGTCCTCAGCACGTTCCTTTTTATTCTGTTTGACTTTATCCACAAGTCGACCAAATATCTTGCTCGCTATAATCCTGAGTCTCATCACTTGCTTGGATTTTATTTTTACCAGATTCCAAATCTTATCGGGCAAGGTCTACCTATTGCTGCCTTGATTTCTGGTGTTGTCACGATGGTTCTTTTGAATAGGACTAACGAGATCACTGCTATGCGAGCAGCGGGAATGGGGCCTTTGCGTATTTCTTTCCCGATCGCTTTTGGTGGTTTGGTTTTATGTATTATTTCTTATGTGATAGGCGAATGGATTCTTCCGTATTCAGCTCAACGCAGTCATTATATCGAGAATGTATTGATTGAGAAGAATAAAGACTTTCAGCTTGCTGAGGGAGCAAAATGGGTTCGCGATGGGCGTTTATTGTTGTCTTTCCGGGAATTCGATCGGGAAAAGAACCGGATTCTTGGAATTAGGGTGATCCAAACCGGCAAGAGCTTTAAGCCTAAACGCACTCTCGAGGCTGTTTCTGCAAGGTATCAAGAGGATACCCAGGAGTGGCTATTGGAGAATGTTAAGATTTTATATTTTTGGCCAAATGGAACTTTATCGTATGAGGAAACGCGTAGCCAATACAGTATGAGTATTCCCCTTGAGCCTGAGAAGCTTAGGGCGGAGACTCGACTTCCCAACGAAATGAGCAATGCTGAACTCGGTGAAATTATCAGACAGGGAGAGGCCTCTGGAACGGATGTTATTAACTACAAGGTTGATTGGGAAGTGAAATTAGCGTTTCATTTTGCTTCTTTTGTTTTGAGTTTGATCGGACTCAAATTCGCTTATGGGTCGGAACGTCAGATGGAAACGGCAAAAGGCATACTTTTGGCGATAGGAATTGGAGTTAGCTATTGGTTTATTTTAAATGCCGGGCGAGCATTGGGTAAGCGTGGGACTTTACCTCCGATGCTGTCCGCTTGGATGGCTAATTTTATCATTATGGGGTTTGCGCTTTATCCTCTGATGCGAAATAAACGCACCTAAGGTCTTTTCATGGCTCGCAAGATCAGAGTAGCTTTGGCGATAGTATTGGGTTTCGCAACCGGACCCGCTTTAGCGCGAAAGGCCTCGCAGATTCGCTGCTTTGGCGAGCCTAGGGAGAACTTTGTATTACCCCTGAGCTGCCTATCACTTGACGTTGAAATTGACGGACTAGTTCGCGAATCCCGTCCAAGAGAACTTGGTCTTGCGCAAAGTGACTTCTATGGAGGGATGCACTGGGGATCATGGTTTTCTTTGCATACTGATCTTCGTGCAAAAGCGCGGCTACCAGAAGCATCGGACGAGCCATATCACGGCCCTCGCGACAATGTTGAAAAGACGACTCGAAGTTTTTTTGCCGCCTTTGGAAATCCTCGAGAGTCAAAAATTCGGCTTTTGCTTGGTAGATTCGATTTGCCTCTTGGATTAAATCTTTCAGACAAAATGCCAATTTGGAGTGATGCTTACGAAAGTAATCGGTATTTTGCGACGCAGACGTCCTCTGCGATGTTAAGTATCTGGGATGGATTCGGTACAATTCTTGATATTGAAGCCAGCGGTCTGTTGTTGAAAAACGACAGATCGGAAACAGACGCTCATTCCACGGAGCCGGGAGCTTTTGCTTTGCGGCTGAGTCACGATATTAGCCCCTTGTCGGGAACAAAGTTAATTTTGACTTATTATCGTAATAACCATGACGGTAAACGAATTGGGTTTGCTACTCTGAATGAAAATCCATCGGGAGGTAGAGCGTCCATTGAGTGGTTTAGGGTCTATGAGGTTGGGAATATTGGTGATGCTCCGATGCATCAATTGATTCGATTTAATTACGAAGGTGGGCTTGTCAAGCGTGAGAGGTGGGTTTTTGAGTATGAGCAAGAGTTAGAAACGCATTATCTGACAATGCTTGGGTATGATTTTCAGCTGACCGATTATGTCATGCCGCGATTTGCGATTGGGTACTACCGAAATAGATTTGAGCGCTCGCTGAGTCATTGGGTTAGCACCCTGGGAATAAGGAGTTCGTTGTGATGCGATTTCTTGTTCTGATAGCCCTGCTCTATGGTTATTCTGCTCATGTGTTTGCCGAAGACATTACAGTCGAATTTCAGGAAGCTGAAGTAGAAGAGGAGGGTTCGCTAAGCGGAATTGAGCGGATTTTTCAAAATCCTGCTCTGCAGTCAGGGCTTGCAAGCGGGGCAGCTAACATCAATCGATCGATTGACTCGTTGATGGAGGGTTTGTTTTATAAGCTGCTGGACAATGAGCTGATTTTTGATATCACCGACTCGAGTCAATTTAAAGTAAGCCTGAACAGGGATGTATTTGATAACTCGGATGGTATGTATGTGGTTGTCGATAGGCTTGGCGTCGGTCCAGAATTCAAGACGCCATTATCTTCAGCCTATGGGTTACCTATCTATCTTGGAGGTAGCGGTTCCGTCAACATTTTGGACGTCTACTTGAGATCGGACGGCAAGCGGCATGCGGAGGAGAATCAGCTTCCGACATGGCGCGTGTGGGCAAATAATTGGTTTGGTCTGCTTCCGATTTTGACGAATATTCTTCCGCCTTCCTTTAATCCAAACGAAATGTATGATCCCGTTGGTGAACTAGAAACGCCTTTTTTGTTTCCAACTTCGGCGGATAAAGCATTGCAAATGCCGATTGGCAATCTTCGGAGCTATTCTGTATCAGCCGTTCTTCATCTTGGTCTTGATTTTTTAGAACGGAAGAGAATCAATTTTTCAGATAAATTTGGCGACGATATAAAACTTGAGTTGCCGTATAAAATTTTTAAGGAGGGTGAACATAGAATTAACGTATTGCGAAAAAGTGACGATATTTTTTGGGTTGGACTAGCAAGTGTCGACCGTTTAGGTCATCAGATCAGTGGCAAATTGCAGCGCGTATTTTATATTTTTAATAATGTAGTCAAGTTTTGGAAGGGGATGCCAGCCATAGTATTGCCCGTTGACCTGGAACTTTCTGATGCCAAGGTGTTAAAGTATGACATGCTTTTTGAATATAACTTCAAGGATCCTGAAGCTCGTGTGGCATTTGAGCAAGCAGTTCGAGGTGATTTTTCGAGATCTGAGCAGCTTGCATCAGAGCCAGCGGGTTCAAATGGCGTCGAATTTCATTTCACTCGGCAGTCGAAAGGCGACGAAACGCGGTTTTTAGCTGGTCACAATCTCTTTGTAAAAAAAGGCGGACGCGAAAAATTTTCATCTCTGTCTGAAATTACCACAAAAGATCCTTCTGGCGAATTTCATGTACTCGAGGCAAAGGTTCAAGTTGAAGATTCTAATTGGGATCTTTTAGTTGGTGCCGAACGCTCTACCTATGAAAATAGAATGTCGCTTCGGGTATTAAAAGAGGGGGAACATTATGTGATCGATCATCGTGTACAGGATCCACTCAATCTTGTTTTGGGATTTAATATAAGTGATCGCTATGTTGATGCTCTGCAGTTTCGTCAGTACGTAGACCAGGTTAAAAATTTCATATCGCTTCCTTTCGAGGGTATGCCCGTCATTCCATTGCGAGATAAAATTGACGAAGATTCCTGGCGGCACAGTTTGTTTTATGAAAATCCGCTCAATATGGCTAAGAACATAAGCGTAACGCCAACTCATCTTGGAACTCTGGATGTGGATGCAGCCATATTCGTCAATTCTCAGGAGCTTCAGCGCTTGTTGAATGCTGACGATTTGTCGATCGCTGAAGCCTTTTGCGATGCGTTTGACGTCGATAAGAAAAAAGCACCGAAGCTACTCGAAGCATCGGCAGCGGAGCATATTATGGGTGAACTGGCGGGTTTGGTCGCTACTCCCCTCAATTTAATCAATGTTCGAATTCCTGTGGCAGATTTAGTTTCTGAAATCAACTCGATGATTTCTGGTCTAAGAAAAGTAAAGAAGGCCGACGATCCGCTAGAAAAGCTTCAGGCCGTTCGCGGCTTACTCGGTACCAGATATCCGGCACTTCTTGCTAGGGTAATTTTGATCTTGAGCCGAGGCGAGCTTCCCCGAATTGCCACTTTTCGAGTAAAGGCGAAGGGCGGATCTAAGGAAATTAAGGATCAATTTCTACGCTATGACAACAAAACATTTCGCGCGGCATTTCCTTTACCGGAGGAGCGTCGGTACGATTCGATCCGCGATAAGTTATCAAAGTTCAATCCGAAAGCGATGCGTGAATCACGAGTTCGACCTGCGATCAGAGCAATCCGGCTGGGCACAAACTTGGGATCGGGGTCTGACACTGGTCTAGTGGTGCGGGTTGACACACCAGTAAAAGATGCAGGAAATACCAGTATTTTTCTACGCATAGAGCAAGCCGGAAAAGTTAATTTTGGTCGATTTGTTTTGTTTGAAAGCGTGGTTGATCCAACTTTGATCGAAGAGTCTGAGCATAACGGCGAACCTGTGCTTTCGCATGTGATTAACTTAACGGGTCAAAATGGCGTTGCGTCGGGTTTTATTGTAGATCAGGCCTTTGAGCTTGGTGGGGAGTTCTCTCTATTCATTGCTGTGAGTCACGATGGGGACCTTTGGAGCAAGGATCGCGAGGTTAAGTTCAACTTTGTAGATGGAAAGCTCCTAAAGCCGTCGCGATCCCCATGAAATGCAACAAAAGGGTTGTCGCGACCGTGGCGTTTCAGTATAAGGTGTTCTCGGTCTAAACGCAGACTCAACCAGCTGAGATCTCAAGTCCTGGACCGTTTTGTGGTGGCTATGGCGAAGTGGTCAACGCATCGGATTGTGATTCCGACATTCGTGGGTTCAATCCCCACTAGCCACCCCATCCGTCTCTCTGTGCGAAAAGTTGTTCCCCCGATTCACACAGGACGCTTGAAGTTGATCCTATGGAAATGCTAGGGTTTTTGATCAATACCCGTATCTTATCTTTCTCAATCACCACGCGGTCCACGATGTCGTTTAAGAAGGCCCTCTTTGAGGCCAGAGGTAAGCTATCAAATTTGTCGTTAAACCCGACGCGGCTTAGGCGTGAAAGTTCGGTGATCAGAATGGTATCGACTTTTTTGCGGGATACGCCGAAAAGCCGTCGTCAATATAAGTATCAACCAGGATACCCCAGTCGCCATTGTGCTTTAGATTTTCTGCTTCGATGTATCGGCGAAGAGTTTCTGTCTGGTTTTTAAGTGATCCCTCCTGAACTTTTGCTTGCTCATCCGTGCTTACCCTTGTGTATATTGCGATACGTCTCATGAATCCGATTCCACTAGTCTGCAAAGTTGTTTTTCGACAAAAAGATCAAACTGGTTGCATGCAGCTTCATCAATGCCATCGCGTAATCCGGTCTTAATTAGATTCTGCTGAAAAAGCTCCGCTTTTTCAGCAGAATCGTGTCCTGAA
>CAZOSN010000012.1:0-52351 GCA_964582405.1 uncultured Oligoflexales bacterium
CAAACCAAGGCCGTATCAAAAACCGAGGTACCGACCACGAAAAGCAGGATCATGTAATTAACGGCCGGACTTGGCGAGAGCGGCGGAAGTGCGAAATACAAGCCTGCCAGGGTGAACCCTATAAAGAGGCTGCCCGCATCGCCCATGAATATCTTGGCAGGGGGGAAATTCTGGGTGAGAAATCCAATGCATGCCCCACCCAAGGCGATGGCTGCGATTGCAATGGCATTGCTGTCGGGTCCGGCTATAAAGGCCAAAATGGCAACAAACCCCAGCGAAATGGCACAAACGCCCGCCGCACTCCCGTCGATGTTGTCCAGCAGATTGAATGAATTTGCCAGGAGGATGAGACAAAGGATCTGAGCTGTGGCCGGAATCAGTCTGAGGTCATTCCATACCGCAACGTCGCTTGAAAAGGGTGAGGCCACGAGCCAACAGGCCGCTAGCGTCTGAATGACCAGCTTGGAGCGGGCATCAAGACTCTTGCGATCATCGATAATACCAAGCAGAAAAATCGCCGTGCTCGAAATCCAAAGATCGGTCGATAGAATGAAAAGAAAGGGGGCTGATACAAGGTAAAGGGCGACCCCTCCCCCTAAGGGAACAACTTTGCGCGACCAACGATCATTGGACGGACGGCAAACCAGGCCAACTTTGGGCATCAGCTGGCGTAGCACGAATGTGATCAAGCCCGCGGCACAAATGCTCGCCAAGAAAAGGACGATATGAAAGGCTTCGAGCCGTGCAAGGGTCGAAAGAGACCAAACCATCGGTGTTCCCGCTGCGGTGGTTTATTCAGTATCCTAACGTATGCCACTAGCATAGTTCATTGAAAAGAAATTTTTCAATAAAATTGCGATCTGTGAAATTCTTTCGCTCCTCCCCTTGACGCAAGTCTTATGCTGGGATTGCGCTTGAGATTTAGTGGGGAAAATAATATTCTTTCTCGAAGTTCAGGAAAACGTTGTTTGATAAGGATTCCGTGATGAAATCGCTCGTGACTGGTGGTGCGGGATTTATAGGATCGTATTTGGTCGAGATTCTGCTTGCAAAAGGCCAACAGGTCTTTGTTGTCGATGATCTCTCTACAGGTTCGCTTAAAAATCTGGAAGTGGCCAAATCAAAGGCGGCTGATAATCAGCTTGTCATTTATGAAAAATCGATCTTTGAATCGATCCTGCTCGATCGTCTGGTAGCGCAGTGCGATCATGTTTATCATCTCGCTGCGGCCGTTGGTGTAAAGAATATCGTGGAACACCCCCTTGCGTCGATTCAGTGTAATGTCAAAGGCACCGAACTTGTGCTTGAGGCTTGCCACAAGTATCGCAAAAAGGTCTATGTGGCTTCAACATCCGAGGTCTATGGCAAGCTTGAGCAGGTGCCCTTCCATGAAGAGTCTGGGTCATTTATTGGAAGCTCGGCGAAACTCCGCTGGAGCTACGCCGCAAGCAAATTGATGGACGAATTTCTTGCGATCGCCTATTACCGAGAAACTGGCTTACCCGTCGTTATAGGGCGTCACTTCAACACGGTTGGGCCTAGGCAGTCAAGTTTTTATGGCATGGTTATCCCCAAGTTCATTGAGCAGGCGATGACGAACAAGCCAATTACAATTTTTGGCGACGGCAATCAGAGTCGTACTTTTACTCACGTTACCGAGGTGGCTGATATCGTTTACGATTTGATGCATCATGACAAGGCGGTCGGCGAGGTTTTTAACATTGGTGGGGTTGAGGAGATTTCAATCAATCAGCTCGCGCAAAAAATTAAGGCTCTCACAAAATCTAAATCGCCGGTTGAGCATATCCCGCTTGAAAAAGTATATAACAAAGATTTTGAGGACATGCCGCGCCGTGTTCCTGATTGCTCCAAGCTAGCAAAAGTCTTGGGGCATGCTCCGACCATGGGACTAGACAAGATCTTGATGGATTCGGTTAACTATTTTGCCGAGGTAAAAGCATTATGAACGATCGCAAGGTCGCCGTTGTCGGAATGGGGTACGTAGGATTACCGGTCGCCATCATGTTTTCCACGCGCTACCCGACACTGGGCTTTGATATTCACAAAGAACGGATCAAGGAGTTGCAAAAAGGCGTCGATCGCAACTCGGAATTTGGCATGAGCGAGTTTTCCCGCGAAAATTTGCGCTTTAGCTCCAACCCGCAGGATCTGGCGTCCTCAGATTTTTTTATTGTTGCTGTGCCAACGCCCATCACCGATGCACGTCTGCCTGACTTGTCCTATCTGCGCAGCGCGTCAGAAACCGTGGGGCGCGTTTTAAAAAAAGGCGATATCGTCGTCTACGAATCGACGGTTTACCCAGGTGCCACGGAAGAGCTCTGTCTGCCTGTATTGGAAGAAACATCTGGACTCAAAGCAGGTTTGGATTTCAAGGTCGGCTATTCTCCTGAGCGCATCAACCCAGGCGATACCACGCGGCCGATTCACAAAATCCGCAAAATAGTCTCAGGCCAAGACCAAGCCTCGCTCGAAGTCATCGCGCACCTCTATCAGTCTGTGCTGGAAGCCAAAGTCCATGTTGCACCAAGCATCAAAGTCGCCGAAGCCGCCAAGGTAATTGAAAATACGCAACGCGATCTCAACATCGCTTTGATGAACGAGTTGGCTCTAATCTTTGATCGACTCAACATCGATACGACCGAAGTCGTTGAGGCGGCACAAACTAAGTGGAATTTCCATGCCTACAAGCCAGGACTTGTAGGAGGTCACTGCATAAGCGTTGATCCCTACTACCTTACTTACAAATCTGAGTCGGTGGGATACCTCCCTCAAGTGATTCATGCTGGCCGCAGGGTGAACAATGAGATCGGACGGTTTATTGCTCAGCGTACCATCAAAGAACTCATTAAAACTGGCAAGCCCGTCAAGGGGGCAAACGTTGCTATTCTCGGCATAACTTTCAAGGAAAACTGCTCGGACATTCGCAATACCAGGGTTGTCGATGTAATCCGAGAACTTTGCGAATACCAAGTCAATTGCCAAGTTGCGGATCCTTTGGCAAGTGATCATGCTGTTCATGAGGAGTACGATCTACACCTTGTGCCTTTTGATCAGTTGGCAAAAGCTGATGCCATCATCGCGGCCGTGCCGCACGAAGAATTTCTTAAAATCCCGGTGGAAGCATTCCAACGCCTATCTGCCAATACTCTGATCTTTATGGACGTCAAGGGCGCCTTCCATGGCAAATTCAAGGATCTAAAGGACGCTTGTTACTGGCGTCTATGATGGGATTGGTGCTGCGGATGAAGACGGCAGCACCTGGTCGCTTTGCGCCTGTTTAAAAGAGTCAGCTTTTGGTTCTATCAAAACCGAAGCGCAGTTTTTTCGCAGAAATGGCATCAGCAGGCTCTTATGAAAGATCTCATAAAAATTGCTTTCACTCTATTTCTGATCATGGATCCCTTGGGAAATATTCCCTCGTACTTGTCTGTCTTGCGTCATGTCCCCAAAGACCGGCAGCGGCCGATTTTGATCCGTGAGTTATTTATTGCGTTCGCCTTCTTGCTGGTTTTTGCCCTTTGTGGAAGTCTGGTTCTCGATCTGTTCGGCTTTCGGCAGGAATCCGTGCTGGTTTCTGGTGGGGTTGTCTTGCTACTCATTGCGATCAAGATGGTGTTTCCCAGTGGTCACGGCGTTATCGGTGACGTTCCTAGCGGTGAACCGCTCATCGTGCCCCTGGCCGTCCCGCTTGTGGCGGGACCATCGGCACTTGCGACTCTGCTTATCTATAGCCACAATGTTCAATACAGTCCATGGCAGATAGTGGGTGGACTTAGCATAGCCTGGGTCGCCAGCGCGGGTATACTGATATCGGCACCGTCGATTTTTAATCTGATTGGTGAGCGGGGAGCTGCTGCTATGGAGCGGTTGATGGGTTTAGTCCTAACCATTGTTGCGGTTCAGATGCTTATCGATGGGTTCATCGTTATCAGGTCCACGCAAAGTGGGTGAAATCAGTTACATAGTCATCGGACGGCCCAAAGTGCTACATCCATCGGACCGTAGAGCCACTTATCCAAACCTCGAAGCTCTTTGCCTGCTAACTTTGCCTTTGGAGGGGAGGAGGGCTCTTGATCCTTCACGGCATAAAGCAGCCGGTTGAGGTCGCTGCGTTCGTCGGATTGAACAGGATCAAATTCGAGAATTCTTGTGCTTGCAAAACCTGAATCCTCGGCCATGAAACGCATGAATTCGGGGTGTACAGGTCGGTCATGCGTGGGATCAAGATAGAATTGTCGGGCGCTTGCCCATAGCGAATACAGCGAAGGGGTTTCGACGAGAAACACGCCGTTCTTTTTCAATGATCGTGCGACTTCGCCAAACACTTGCCAAAAATAAGAGCTCGGACAATGCTCGATCATGTGCAGACTTGTTACCAGGGTTAGACTATCGCTCGGCACATCGCAGAGGTAGCGTAGGCAGTCACCATGAATCGCATGGTGGCCTCTCTTGCGGGTCCGTTCGCAGGCCGCTCTGTTGCTATCCACGCCTATTGCCTGAAATCCCAAGCTGCGAGTGAGATCGAGAAGCTCACCCCGGCCCGATCCCAGGTCAAGATGCAAGGGAGTTGCTCCTTGACCAAGGCTGCTTTTTAGATTCCCGAGATCTTTTTCATACCGGCTTCTAAGTCGCTCCAGGATAGCTGCCTCGCTGCCACGAAACCGATCCTCAAACCGCTGGTAGAAATCATCCCAACCTTTGGGAGACGTGGGCTTGGACTTGGACAAAAAATTAAACCAAGGCATGGAGATTCCCCTTAACGCAACGAAGCTGCGGCGCGGTCAACGGCAGCTGACAAAACGGCATCAAACCGTGCTTCGAGTTTGGGCCATGCAAACCCCTGCGCTCTCTTGAGAGCTCTCTCGCGCAGTGTAACCCGCACCTCGGCATTATCAAACCAGTCTAGCGTGGTTTTGACAAATTCTGGTGTCATGGTTTTATCGACAAGCACGCCACCGTCTCCCAGTGTTTCAGGGATGGCGGTGCTACGGTTTGCTATAATTGGCAGACCAAAAAACATCGCTTCGACCAGAGGCACGCAAAATCCTTCGTGCTCGCTTAAGCAGACAAAATAGTCTGACGCCCGATAAAGAGTTGCCATCTCGCGATCAGTAGTCTGGCCCAAAAGAAGAACATCCGCCCGAAGTGCCTCCTGTGAGGTAAGATCGCGCGCGATCTTTAGCCCGAGGGCGTCGGCTATTTTTACAATCTTTGCGTAATAACCAGGCGAAATACCTCCAATGAGAATCAGTCGCGCCGGTTTTTTCCGACAAATGCTGTAGGCTTTGGTCAAAAGTAACAGTTCGTGCTGGCATTTATTCGGTGTCACGCGTCCCACAAAAAGCAAATTGAGTTTGCCATCGTCAAGCTTGTGAAGCAAAGCGCTTTCCGGGTCTATTCCGGCAAGGTGAGAGTAGTCGCGCATGATCGGAAGCACTTCGCATCGTTTTATCCCTGAGTCTAATAGATCGCCGGTATTATGGGTCGAGTCAGCCCAAGCTTCATGAGCAAACAAGCTCAGAATATCAAGGCCAAGCAGCCCATTGCGGCATGAGCGACTGGCCGGTTCATCCTGAATAAAATCATAGTATTCACAGGGCGTTATATTGTGGTAATCGACGATTTTATACCCGGGAACATGAGTCAGGTATTGTGTCAGTGCGGTACCCGTCGAATGATGATAAAGCGTGATTGCGCAAGGATCAGGCTTGTGGTGAACTAGAAGTTTTGCCGCGTTTTTGGTCTGGTGAAGTTCGACTTCAGTGTAAATGGTCGATTCATAGCCTCGCTGATTAAGCATTTCACTGATGCGTTTGACATGGCCCCCGATCGCATCATATTCAGCAAAGCAAGGGAGCATTTGATCAATGCGACGGATTTTAGCCATGGGGCTTCCTCTTGGCAGCCGCCTCAAGCTGCATAAGCCTTTGCTCCAGCGCCGCAATTTTGTAACCCATGATTAATGTAACATGGTTCACCCGGACCTGCTTTTCTAGGTACATATTCATAAAAGGCCGAACCACGTAGGCCATCACTTTTTTGATGGGAACAATAAAATGCTTTAGAAAAGGACGGTTATTCCTGATCGGAGCAGGAACCCGCACATCCACCTGACGGGCGGCTTCTGGCAGTTCTGCAATGAATGTGTGGAACGCGCGGTGATCAAGCCGAGGCAATGGTTTGTCGGCGCCTACCGTTGTATTCCAAATTTCAAACAGCGATTTGAGATCTTCAGGATGAGTCATAGGATCCAACGAGCCTTAGGATTTCACAAGAAAGCGCAGGGTCTCACGGAATGCATTATCCCAATTGTAGCGCCGACGAATATAATCCTGACCGCGGCGGCCTATTTCAGATAACAGCGGACCATGCTTCATACACCATACCATAATACCCTCAAACATTGCCTCTGAGTTAAAAAACAAACCACCCCCCGAGGCCTTCACCTGCTCGCGCATGGCGTGACTTGCTCCGTTCACAACAACCATGGTGCCCTGATTCCAGGCTTCTAGCATAACCAAAGACAGACTCTCATAGGCCGACGGGTTGACAAGGGCTGCGGCATGCCGAAGGAGAAAGCTTTTTTCCTTTTCACTGACAAAGCCGACATTGATGATATCGGGCCGGCTTGGAAGATCAAAATCATCGCTGCCGCAGAAAACCAGATAAGCTCGCAACTGCGTCCTGTGCCGAGCTTGAGAAAACGCATGCACTAGGGCAGGGCAGTTTTTGCTGGCTGAAGCACGACCCAAAAAAAGAAAATACATCTGACTTAGAACATTGGAATATTTTTGACGCAGCGCGGCCTCCTCATCCTGGGCTATATCCTCAGGTGGATTTATTCCAAATAATCCCTTTAGCTCCATGCTCTTTTGTGCTCCCGGGTAGACTCGATGAACAAGGTTCCGTTCGGCATCAGACAAATAAATGATACCATTGACATGTTCAAATATCGGCACGAATGTGGGGGCAAAATAAAATGGCGGTTCATCATGCGCGGTTGGCACCAAGAACGACTTGCCAAGCACCGGCCGGATACCAAACACAGTTGTATAGTAGAGGTAAGTAAAAAACAAAAAGGTATCGAAGGCATCGCGATGGCTTGCAATGTAGTCGATCAGCTCTGGAACCAAAGGTCCCTGATCTTTGAAATAGCTGATCTCGTGTTCGGCTGAGGTTTGATAACCATGGATTTCGCGTGCATAGGATGATTTTGAAAAGCTGGCAAAGTCGCGCTCGGCCTCAACAGGAAATCGCAAGACTTTTATTCCATCCACCACGGCCTCGCCTGGCGGGTATTCGTTTTTCCAGGTTTCAAAGGAGCGGGCACAAGTCGTAAGCACCACGACCTCCCCAAAACGCCCGAGATATTTGGCGTAAGTCCGAGCAAGGTATTCCGACCCGCCCGCAAAATCTTCTCCAAAACGTTGCACGACTATGGCTAGCTTTATCCGCCTCTTCCGTCTTAGAGTCTGGTAAAAAAGTGCCATTTTTTGATTTTCTCTGCATTGTCCCTGCGCTCTAGATACTCCCTGATGCGCAAATAAACGGCACTTCGGTTCTTGGGCTGCCTTGAAAAGCCAAAAACTGACCCTTTCTTAGGATTGGTCCAAGGCATCTGCGACAATAAAAGCTCGCGTTTCGGTTTCGAAGGTCAGCGTCTTGGACAAGAGGTTGAGCACAGTTTTGCTAACCTTATATTCAAACCACTGAATGCCGAAGACGACCAAGGCTCTGGGTGTCCACCCCATCCGTTGCGGTGGAATGAGTTGCTTGGTGATAGCAGGTCTTGTTATTTTAACAAAGCCAATGCGACCACCGGTTAGGTGAAGAGTCTTTGCAAAAACCTCGTCAGAAATAGCCATATCCTCGCGCGCCAATAATTCCAAGAGCTGCCTGGTGCTTTCGGGCTTGTTTTGTGCCTCATCGATCAAACTCAATATGACATTATGTCGTATTTGGGCCATGAAAGATTCGGACATCGTTGCTGGGTTGGGGGTTGTCATCTAGGATTCGCCATTCAAAAGGAAACAAAAGACTAGTTTAAAGGCAATTTTAGAACTAAACAAGTCCCTTGTGTAAACACGCACCAGGAATTTTGAAACTATTTTAGTCACAACCCAAAGCTCCAGGCTCACCATGATTTAACTGATTCTTCTTCCTCGCGGCACCGATGGGCGCTTGAAAGTCTGCGGCGCCAGTAATATTATCGCGGCGCAATTTCTCTTCGCACGATTCAACTCAAAAAGGATATCGGCATGGCCAAAAAGAAAAAAGCAGCTAAGAAATCCGCTGCCAAAACTCCCTCCAAAAAGTCGGTCAAGAAAAATGCGACTTCAAAGTCAGCGCCAAAAAGCAAAAATACTCCTATCGACCAGGATGACTTTGATGATCTAGCGGTCTACACATTAGCCTCTCCGGATCAGCCGGTCGACTACGATATTGTCGAAGCCGCATCGCGTCAGGAATTGATTCAGCATGTGCGGGAAAGGCTATTCATTATGCATGACGGTTGCGCTTGGATTCCCCAAGGCCCAGCTTTTGCAAAGGATGGTAGCTGGTACCAGACCATGGTGAAATTCGACTAGACCGACAAGATATAGGGGTAATAAGCATGATAAGACTTGAAGGACCCCTCGCACTCTCCCCATACCGAGTTAAAATCCTGCTCAAGCAGTGCGAGGATCTCGGTATTCCCATCGAGGCTTTGGAAGCTCGCTTCGTCCATTTTGTTTTTGCCAGGCGAGAACAAGGCGACGCTGAACTCGCTCGACTCAAAAAGCTATTGACCTACGGCGACTCCCCCGCAGCGGCAGATTCTCCCTTTAGCATCGAGGCTCTGGTGCTACCGCGGCCAGGACAAATCTCTCCATGGTCGTCGAAGGCGACCGATATCGCGAGAAACTGCTCCTTTGATGAGATCGACCGCATTGAGCGCGGTACTCGATACTCATTTGTCTGCCGAACTCCGCTTGCTGAGCACGAAAAGCTAGTGCTTTCCACACTGATTATGGATCGCATGACCGAGGTTATCGATTGGGAATGCTCGGCAGAAAGCCTTATGGCTTTGCCAACTCCCGCGCCACTCAAATCAATCCCACTCATGACGCACGGAATTTCCTCTTTGGCCGAGGCAAACCAAACCTTATCTTTGGCCCTGAGCGAGCCTGAGATTGAGTATCTTGCAACAAAATACCTGGCTCTAAAGCGCGACCCCACCGATGTCGAACTTGTGATGTTTGCGCAAGTGAACTCAGAACATTGCAGACACAAGATATTCAATGCCCGCTGGATTATCGATGGCATGCCCCAGGATCTTTCGCTGTTTGCCATGATTAAAAATACCTTCAAATCCGAGCCCGCCCATATTCTCTCCGCTTACCGCGATAATTCAGCGGTTATGGAAGGGCACCCCGGCAAGCCACTCTTATGCGATCCGGTCGATCACCATTACAAAGCGGTTTCCGAAGGCATCGCAATCCTTATGAAGGTTGAGACTCACAATCATCCAACCGCGATCAGCCCCTTTCCAGGCGCGGCCACAGGCTCGGGAGGAGAAATTCGTGACGAAGGAGCAACAGGCCAAGGGGCAAAACCGAAAGCCGGACTTGTGGGCTTTGCTGTTTCAAACCTTAACCTTCCAGCAAGACCGATGCCCTGGGAAGGCCAGACAAAGCGCCCAAGCCGAATCGCTTCAGCGCTCGAAATCATGCTCAAAGGTCCGCTAGGCGCCGCTGCCTTTAATAACGAATTTGGAAGGCCGGCCCTTCAGGGATTTTTCCGTACTTATGAACAACAGATCACGCTTGACGGCAAAAGCGAGACCTTTGGATTTCATAAGCCAATCATGATTGCAGGCGGTTTGGGTAATATTCGGCCAATGCACGTTCAAAAAAAAGTGGTACCACCAGGGGCGTTCATTGTTATCTTGGGCGGTCCAGCGCTCCTTGTGGGGTTAGGCGGTGGAGCTGCCTCATCCCTTGCCCAAGGCGCATCGAGCGAAGCTCTGGATTTTGCATCGGTTCAGCGCGACAACCCGGAGATGCAGCGGCGATGCCAGCAGGTGATCGATGCGGCTTGCGCTATGGGTGAAGCCAATCCAATCCTGTTCATCCACGATATCGGGGCAGGAGGATTATCAAACGCCGTGCCTGAGATCGTCAACGACTCCAACCTCGGCGGCATGATCGAGCTAAGCCAGGTTCCGGTTTTTGATCACGCAATGAATCCGCTTGAAATATGGTGCAACGAAGCTCAGGAGCGGTATATCCTGGCAGTGACTCGGCAGGATTGGCCAGTGCTAGATCAACTCGCGAAGCGCGAAAGATGCCCATGCGTCGTCATTGGCGAGACGACGCAAGAAAAACGACTCATTGTTAAAGACATGCGCCATGGCACAACTCCGATCGATGTGCCCCTTGATCTTTTATTTGGCAACCCTCCTCGGCTTGAGCTCAGTATTCCAAGCGTTCGTGCACAAAAATTGCCAACAGACCTGTCAGAGATTGATATCAACGAAGCGGTCGAGAGGCTTTTGCGATTGCCGGCCGTTGCTGACAAAGGATTTTTGATAACTATCGGTGATCGGTCCGTGGGAGGACATGTGTGCCGTGATCAGATGGTTGGTCCATGGCAGGTACCAGTTGCTGATGTTGCGGTTACTAGTTGTGACTTCTATGGTATTGCTGGCGAGGCCATGGCAATCGGTGAGAAGCCTTTGATTGCAGTGACCAACCCCGAAGCATCGGCTAGGATGGCCGTTGGCGAGGCCCTGACCAACCTTGCTGCGGCAAGTATCCCGTCCTTGAGTCGAGTTAAGCTTTCAGCAAATTGGCAAGCAGCTCCGCATCACCCAGGGCAAGGGTTCGCGCTGTATCGAGCCGTGGAGGCCATCGGACTGGGCTTATGCCCTGAACTCGGGTTGACCATACCCGTGGGTAAAGACTCTCTCTCGATGAAAACTACTTGGGTTGATGGCGTGGAAAGTCGAGAAGTTGTTTCACCCGTGTCGCTTGTGATTTCGGCTTTTGCGGCTACTTCCGATGTGCGGTGCACAGCTACACCTTTTCTCGATAGGACACGCGAAACATCTTTGATGCTCGTGGATCTCGGGCGCGGTCAAAACCGTCTCGGTGGATCATGCTTGTTGCAGACCTACAACCGGGTTGCGAGCTCCGTACCAGATGTGGATAGCGCAACTCTGCTCGCTAATTTTTTTGGAGCCATGCAGGCCTTGCATCGCGAAGGGCTCGTTTTGGCCTATCACGACAGATCTGATGGCGGACTGATGGTCACGCTGTTAGAGATGGCTTTTGCAAGCCATGCGGGACTTTCGATCGACCTGTCTGGTTTGCCCGAAGATAGCGATGACTTGGCCGTCATGTTTAGTGAGGAGCTCGGAGCGGTATTGCAGGTCGCAACCGAAAAAATTCCTGATGCCATGGCTATTTTTCGTGAATTTGACCTTTCAAATTGCATTCACTATATCGGCAAACCCGAGCACCATGAGACGATCTCCATAAGACGAAATGGTAAGATCCTTGTCGAACAAAGCGGACGCTACTACCATTCGCTTTGGTCCTCGTTGAGTCGGGATATGCGCCTTCTCCGAGATAATCCCGAATCGGCTCAGGAGGAGTATGAAGCAAAGCTAGACTGGAGCATGCCGGGAATAAGCTGGGTCGCCGAGAAGCCCGAAGTCTTGTTTACCCCAGGATTTAAACCAAAGGTTGCTATCTTGCGCGAGCAGGGAGTCAATGGCCACACTGAGATGGCAGCCGCCTTTGAGCAAGCTGGATTTAATGCAGTCGATGTTACGATGGTGGATTTGCTCCATGGTACCGCGCGCCTTGATGATTTCCGAGGTCTTGTAGCTTGCGGCGGATTTTCGTATGGCGACGTGTTAGGCGCGGGCGAAGGCTGGGCTCGGTCAATTTTATTTCAGCCAAGATTAAGGGTCCAGTTTGCCCAATTCTTTGCCAGATCCGATACCTTTGCTTTGGGAGTCTGCAATGGTTGCCAAATGCTCTCAGCCCTGCGGGAGATTATCCCGGGTACCGCCCATTGGCCAGCATTTCGGCGCAACTGTTCGGACCGATTCGAAGCTCGGTTAAGCCTCGTCAGAATTAATCCGGGACCTGCTATTCTGCTGCGTGGCATGACAGACTGGATGATGCCAATCGCCGTCGCGCATGGTGAGGGGCGCGCCGAATGCAGTGCCGACCAAGCCGGCTGTGCAGCGCTTAGCTTTGTCGATCATTATGGAAATCCAACAGTAGCCTATCCATACAATCCGAATGGTTCGCCGCTTGGGTTTGCAGGAACGGCATCCGACGACGGCAGAATTTTGATCATGATGCCGCATCCGGAACGAGTATTTCGCACTATCCAGAATTCCTGGCATCCAAAGGATTGGGAAGGGTATGGACCATGGTTCCAGATGTTTCTTAACGCCTACCAATGGTGCCAATCCAAAAATCAGGGGACATGGATATGATGTATCCTTATGAACTGACCGAGCGAGCAGTGACCATTTCCTCGCACTCGTTTCGCCTGCGATGCATCATGGATTTTGAACGAGCCGTCGATCAACTTTTCTTGCAATTAGAGGCCAAGGGTGAGCATGGACTCACAAGCGATATGTGCCCCTACTTTGGGGTGTTGTGGCCATCCGGGCGAGCGCTGAGTCGTTTTATCGCTAACAATTTCGCTGATTCAATGGTCGGGAGAAATTTTTTAGAACTAGGTTGCGGTTTGGGCTTGCCAAGCATGCTGGCTACTAAATTGGGTGCCAATGTGCTAGCGACCGACTATCATCCTGATGTGCAGGAATTTTTTTCCCACAACCTGAAGCTCAACCAACTTTTGCTCGAATACCGCCATACCGATTGGCGCGCCGATGATACTTTTGCTCGCGATTTTGATTTCATAGCGGGCAGCGACATCCTCTATGACTCAGATCAACCTAAGACGCTTGCCCGTTTTATCAAACTTCATCTGTCTCCGGGTGGTACGGCTCTGGTTGCTGATCCAGGGCGGGCCTATCTGCAGGATTTCGTTTCAGCAATGGCCGAAGAAGGTTTTGACTGCAAAACGCATATCATTCCCGCTGAATCAACCAAAGGGGAAAAAGTCGAGTGCTATGTCCTGATCTTTTCTAATCCGTAGGGAACCAGCACCTTCTACTCTGTCCTGGTCCGCGGCGTTATCGCGGCAAGAAACTCCTCCAGTTCGTTGAATTTGAAAGGTTTCTCAAAAACTCGTACAAAACGTGAGCTTGCCTTGATGTTCCAGTCTCCGGTGATAAGAGCAACGGGAATGTCTTCAGGAATCTCATGAATCAGATCATTGCCGGTCGTATTGGGAAGCCGGTAGTCCAGGAAAACGAAATCGGGGAGATTTACCTTAATGTACGCAATCCCGGCTAACGGATCAGTGAAGGTTTTGATATCCAGCAGAGGATTCGAAAAATTGTCCACAAAACTCTGGCAAAGACCTACCTCATCATCAATGTAAACCACCTTTATTTTCATTTTGTCTTTCAGTGCTTTTGAAATTCTGAGCCCAAGTCCCATCAGCGGGAGCAAGCTCCAGTCACCGAGATCGATCCACCACGCGGACAGCATTGAGATGCCCGGCCCATTATATAAGGTTCTATAGTCCATGTTTGATTGAGGATGTCACAAATGAAACACTGACCATCGGCCCTCTGAGTTTTGACGGATTGAAGCATGCAGGATGCGCCAACCTGAGGTTTTGGCTGTGTGCACGCTGCCATGGGCAGGCGTTTGACGAGCGGTGCGGACATGGTCGAATTGCGACAATCGACAAGGCATGAGCCCGCTGAACTCCAAAAAGGACTATTGGTGCCCGCATCGCAGATAGCAGCATCCGATGTGATAGCCTCAGCTTTGCTGCAATAAGCTTTAGGCTGATTGATCCGCCATTCGCCATACTTGGAATTCAATGCTTGGGATACACAAACCATGCACGAGGTCTGACTCTGCTCGACGATAACATCCCCTGGAGTGCATTGGGATGAAACGCCGCACAATTCTGGAGTGTCGGCAGGCCCCCACTTCTTGGACCTGCACAGCTGGCACTCGCCGGCCGCATTGGTCTGAGTCTGCCCATTCGTGCAGACCTCGTCGTGCTGGCATTTGGTGGGGTCATCAGGCTCTGTCCAAGCCCCGCTCACGCAAACCTCGCAGCTACCTGCTGCGCTGGAGATGGCTCCAGCATCATTATTTGAAGCTGCAGGCGTTGCGAGCAAAGCGCCAACATCATCAAGTGCCCCCCCCGGAGATGAACCTGCCGCCTTCGGCCGAATGGAACCTTCTTCAGCGCTCGTGCATGCAGATTGCTGTTTCGATGAGCACGAGCTTGCAACTGCTGCAACCCATTTTTTGGTCGATCCATCGCAAGCTAGACAATCGCCCGCCTCGGATAGTTGGGGGAGCTCCGTTCCGACGCATGCGGAGTTTTTCTTTGGTCCCGCCAAGGAATTGGTCGAATTTAGGGTCATCGCGCTGGCTTGAATAAAGGGGGTATCTTCTTTTGCCGTTTTAGGATCAACGGAGCAGGCAATGAATACATACCACGATCCTGGTTTAAGGCCCGAGATCTTGCGCGATAAGGAGGTTTCCTCAATCGTGGTATCGAGGCATGTTGGTTCGGACTCGCTTAGCAAAGCATAGCCTATATAAACGGTCGATTTGGTCTTATCCGCGACCCAGGTCAGCGTAACGGAAGAGTCCGAATCCCCTTTTGCTGCAAACTCGGTAATCGCAACTTTCGCTCCGGCGCCTGAGCCAGAATTAGACTGGGTGTTTTTCTTATTGCAGCTCTGCAAGCAAAAGGCCAAGGCTGTGACTAAAACCAGATTTGCTGCATTCGCAACTTTAGTGAAACCCTTGAGTTTACTCCTTGATGACCGATACCAGTTCGACTTTAATCCTGATATCATTCACTTGATTTAGCTTCACTCCGTCGGCTGACAGTCCACCATAATCCGAGTGAATCGACGAAGCAGGTATCCAAATCCGATAATCGCCATAAAGGCCCATTCCAGCGAAAGCCTTGGAGGGGTTCTTGTAGTCTAGCGAGTCTTTTTCGAGACCAGAAATATCTGATTCAAATTCTGGCACCACGCTAGAATTTGAGGCCGAAATGAAAAAATCCGGTTCTGTCGTTAGATTTCGTGCCTGCCCGCCACCGTCTTTTAAAAAATTAACCCCTGGTCTCATGAAGCCGTTTTGAAATCCAGTCTTAGCTTTGTCAGGATCGCAGTAGCGTCGATAGAATTTCGGACTTTTTTGTATCCTAAGCTCGATACCCGATTCTTTTGCAAAGTTTTGTTCTCCCAATATAGCCAACCGTACCGACCATAGAGTCTCAGCGCATCGATCTGATAGATTTGCTGAGGCTTCGGTCAGATGCCTCTCGGGCACGATCGAAAAAGGAATACGGATTCCGACTAGTTTTCCCTTCTCATCCCTAACTCGATAGCGCGTGTCCTGGAGCACGGTGCGCAGCTGATTCACTCGGTCTTTTGCGGGACCAGAACCGATCAGATTGCGCAAACTAAATGTCGCATCGGTAATCTCAGACGGGTTGCGCGCGCCTTGGATCTGCTGTGCGGTAAAGGCATCTGTGATTTTTGTCTGAGGTACGTAGAGTCCACTCTCTGAAGTGATTTTTAGAATATCCACCAGATCTTGCTTGGCAATATCGCTCTGCTCTTCGTAGGCCATCGAATAGAGACCGACATAGGAATAAGCCTTGGCCTGATCGAGTGCAGTATTGTAACCCTTTATCGTGTCGAGCAAACTATCGGAGGTCGCGACAAATTTCTTATAAAATCCATTGGCATCTTCTTTGAGAATCTGGATACGCTGAAGGTCGCGCAGGGCTGTAAACCAGGATGAGTCAGCCTGGCTCTTGGTGACGTCGATGTTTTTTACGGCAGAGTAGAAGCGTTGTGTAGCTGACTGAAATGCCGCATATTGGTTGTCGAATTCCAAAAGTACGGACTTAGCATCAATTACGCACTCCTTTAATTCGCCAAGCTCATCCAGTTGTGCCAGCTGATTTTCGTAGCGTCTGTTTTCGTTGTCGATATCCGTCGCGATGGCTGCAGACGCTATTTTGGCCCCCGCTGCTACGGCCTGGGCCCCACAGGCCACTGCACCAGACCCTGTAAGACCACCGAGTCCAGATTCACTGACAGTCGATGCACAGCTTGCGACTGCTTCCGCCCCTGTGGCGATCGAATCACATACCAATTTTCTGTCGTTCATTGTATTCATCCAGGCATCGTGCATTTGGCGCATTTTAGCCTTGGAGTCAGAGGTTGATTGCTTGACATCGCACACCTCCATCTTGTTCTGATACTGCTTGTCTAGGAGGTCCATCTTCTCGCGGGCTTCGATCATTTCAAAATGAGCCGCCTGAGCCTCAAGGTAGGTTTTACCGATCTCCCCTTCAACACAATCCTTGTCTATATCAATGTCCGGACGTGGCTTCATAGTCGAAATCTTACCAAATCGATTTTCGCAGCTAAGCTTTGCATCCTTAGTCAGCTGACTATCTGGATCGAGGCCGGACTCTTTTAACATTTGCCCCAAATCAAGATCAACAAATGGATTAACCTGCTGCTTATCGCCCCCTTCAAAAAGTGCGCAGTAAGTGTGAGCAAATGTACCGTCCGTTTGTTGAGCGCTAACACTCGTGTCTAAGTCAATTGTATTGCACACGGTTATTTGTGTTGTGATTTGCGCACTACCTATGGCTAAACCAGCCGGTCCGCCTGCTACCGAAGCCGCCGCGCTCCCAGCTATCAAAAAAAGAGACATAGTCCGATCAAAGCGCGATTTTGCCCTTACATATTCTGGCATTTTCTTTTTTAAAACATCTTCTCCCAGAATTCTTCGAGCCTCTGAAAGCATGCAGGCATCCATACGAACCTTGTCAAGCTCTGGTTGGGTTAGAACAGCGCGATTATCATTTTTGCATTTGCTATTTTCTACTTTGTAACACCTGTTGCTCGAAAAATGCCGCCCCGCCTTTTCCTCTTTCATGTAATATTCAATAATCTCGAACCCGCCTTTATTTACATTTGCTGGCAGCATATGAGTCCCACAAAGACGGATAAGATCTTCGCCCTGCTGACTCTTGGTCGAGACCTCTTGCGATCTAAGATCGTTTAGCTCCTGGGTACCTTGGCTGGTAAAGTCCCTGGTTTCGGAAATGACCTGATCGAGCTTATCTCCGAATAGTCCCGATAAGTTCTGGATCATGTTTGGCAAGGCATTGTAGAACACGCTCGTTCGCGCAAAATGCCTTGGTCCTGCTTCCGACTGGTACTCATCAAGGTAAGGCAACACTTCACCCGGCTGAATGCCGAGAAAATAATTGCCCGATGCGATATCGTTGAGCGCGCTTAGATTTGGTGTGATCAACTGGTTAAGCAAGAACAATTGACCCTTGAGAGCACTTGGCAGCCCTTCATACTGCTTGTCCTCTGCTGCCATTTTCACAACCATGCGTTTGGCTAACTCTGAAACCAAAATTGATTGACGTATCCAAGGGCTTACGGAAGCAAGCACAAGGCGCCCACCACCCTGGTCCCAACGCTTCGCCACGATATAGGCTTTTGCAGCCTTCTGCACCGCTATGCTCATTCCCAGCATCGCGAACGGCGCAAGGTTGTTTTGGCTCAAAGTCACCGGTTCTCCGTGAATCTTAGGATGGAGTTCTTTGTAACGGGTAGAAACGCTGGCGGAAGAAGCTTCCAGGAGCTTTGCCACGACCCTCGGTAGCAGTACTAAGTTCTGTCCTTTCGCTCCGATTTCTGTGCTCGCCATGGGGTCAAGACTCAGCTGGAAAATGCGATACAGCCCATAAGAAATAGCCGCTTCATTGAGGTGCTGAACGTGGAAATCAGACCATTTTACGATTTCCCGCATGAATGTTGTTACCGCAAAACTGGGTTTGCTAGAAAAGTCCGCAACACTCGCAAGTTCTAAGACAGCAAGCATTCGTGTCGCCTGAATGCAGTGATTATCCTTGGCAAAAATTCTATCAATTGCAATGCTGTCGTTTGCGTCGTAGAGCTCCTGAAGATCTTTGTAGCAACGGGCAGCTGACTCGAATACCCAAAGCCCCTCTCGCTTTATTTCGTCGAGCAGAGGCACTTTATAACCTGGCATGATATCATCCAGGGGCAGATTTGTTGGATCGGCGCGCGCGAGTCTGGGATCTTTCGCGTTGTCTACACCATGCGTTGTATCGACGGCATCTTGAATAATCGCGGTGTTCTGCTTGCATACCCAATCCGCGCTTGCGTCAGCCGAGCTAGTATCAAGCGAACTTACGAGCTCGAGTCCCTTGTCAAAGGTTGAGCATAAAGCTGCTTCGACGCAGCTTTCGTCATTTTTGGAAGCGTCCCCACTGACGCAGCTTTCCAGAATTTGAATTCCTAGCGATTCATTGTAAGAATTAAGGGAACAGCTTCCCTTGATAGAATCAATATAGTTACCAAAATTGCCTGTAACTGACATACCTGTTGTAATTTGTTGAGCAGGGTCGGTAATCGGTGTCCTCGTGCAGCCATATTGAGAATTGGCAACATCGCACAGATCGACCTCAGCCGCAAATGCGTCAGCGGCATTTTCTGGACTGAACTCAAAGCAAATACCCGCCTGATCACGAGGATTTTTTGAGGTTATCATTTGCTGAGGTAAGATCTTTAATTTACAAGGTAATCCAAGCGACGCTTTTTGTTCTGCTGTCAGATTCATACCCAAGACAGTGAAAGTCGGCGTTTGATTGGGTGGAACATCAAAACCGCGATCTTTCACCTGACGATCAATGCTAACCTTAAGAGCGCCAGAACCTTTGATTCTTTGGTTTCTCCAAAAAGAGCTGATGGCAGATCCAGGGTTTAGAGAACGGCAGGCGTTTAGCGACTTGGCTTCTGAGGGAATGCTGGCAGGAAAATTCGATGAACTCTGGTAAACTTTTTGAGTAAGCGGAGAAACGCTTATAGCGTCCTGAGACGCCGCCGCGCGATCTGCAGGCGTTGGTGCCGGTTTTGACTCGGTGTTATCTTTGATGCGATTAAGCTCTATCCTCCAAGTTTTTGAAAAAACTTCGGTTTCCGGTTCGTTGCCATAGCGAACGGACTGAGTTACAAAAAACGAGAAGCCCTTAGAAAATAGCTTGCTTTCTGTAGCCACTCCATACACCGTAAAAAATGAATAGTAGCTATAGCTTTTGCCCCCGACAGATCCCGTTACCCAGGTCTGAGTTGGCAGCGTCATCGTAAGCATTTCTGATTTTGTAATCTCTGTTACTGTTGTTTTTGGAAACAAGACCTGAGCATAGTCATCAATCTGTATGACGCCATCGCCGGCCTGATTGAGCCAAATCTTGGCGTGCATAGCAGAACTTATATGATTGATCGGTTCTATGTCCCGTTCGGAGGCTGTGATGTCAAAGGCAAATCCCTCGTACTCACCGCTATATGAGTCGTAGCTTGCCACGCCTTCAAGATTTCGTATCGAAACTTCTTTGTACTGATTGTGGGTTTGAAAAGACACGTAGCCATCGGAGTTTGATTTAGCTTTTCCTTTGGCAAACATCGCTTTAACATGGGCTAGAAATGGCTTGGCCGGGTCTTTGCTGACTTCGCTGAATGTACACTGGTTATTAAAGTCATCCGAAGCGGCGCCACATGCTACCAAGATTCCAGGACTACCCGAAACTGTGATTTTACTTGAACCATTCCAGGTCGCATCTATCAACATTTCATCGTCAGCCCGCGCCTCAACACGCGTAGGTACAATCAACTCCCCATCGGCAATTAACCCTGCTTTTTCGGTCGCGTCTAATATGTCTTTTGGTGTGTTTTTTGCGACGCATAAACCCAAATCAGAGCAGACCTCTTGATTCTTGCAGGCGATTTCCTCGCCGCATTCAGCGGCACAGATCCCGGCATCGCAATGGCTTCCACAAGGGCATTCTATATCACTCAGGCATGATTTTTTGCCTTCTGAGCTAAGATCAAACCACACCGCATCGGCATCGTTGCATGCGGTACGCAAATTGGTGGAGCGGCATGTTGATATTTTGGGTACGAATTTTTCCCCCGCCTTAGAAGTCTTTCCACTCGAATCTGGAGCATTTTCCTTCTGTGAATCCTCGCAAAAAGTTGCCGCCGATCCCTTGGTTCGAAAATTACGGTTTCTTGTGATCTTGCAGCCCGCTTCACTAAGGACAACAAGGAAAATCAGGAGTAGTGGAATAATTCTCACGGCGTACTCTCCATAGATAAAACTTCGTGATAGGTTTCGGAATTCTGGTTGGTACCTTGAGGAAATTTTCCACCTGATTTGGCCTCTTATCTCGGACCTCGGTTTGGTGATGGTTCTCAATAGGTCGGTCAAGTTCTACCAACTAAAATTTGTTCTCGATTAAAATAACTATTTAATAATATTGGATAGTTTTTATAACAGTCAAGAAATTCGGGCAAATGCCGAACTACTATAGTGTATCAAATCAGGTTTTCGGTAAAGGTTGGTGCGATGCCGATCCGTTATTTCAGGCTTTGGCTGCCTATAGTGATCATGTGCTTCAGCATGTCGCTAGCGGGCTGCTATTTTTTTAACAAGCGATCCGTTGATAGTGAGTCGCAGGATGGAAAATCTCAGGAGGTTGTCGAGAGCGCCGCGGGTGAAACCGCAGGGGCTGGCGATGATGGCCTGCTTGATGACATACGGGCAAGTACAACGCGGCATGCACCCGCGGGCATCCGCCCTGATCCCGATGTTTTTGTTAGAAGGCTGCTCCTTCAGTACCGCGCGGAAGGCGCGACTGTGGCTCGACAGATCGGCGAAGTCGAGCGGTACAGATTGTTGCTCGGAGGTGCCAGCGAGGACTTTCGTGTTGTGCCACAGGAGGGGTATGATGCAACATCTCTGCTCGCAGATCTAACTGTTGCGAGCAGCATTTGCACTGGACTTGTTGCGCCAAATTCGAGTCAACACCCGGGTTGGGATTCTATTCTCCCTGCTCCTCCCGATGACTTCAACACCAATTTGCGCTTTTTGGCACAGCGAATTTTGGGGATCCCTTCGCAAAATATTTCTGACGAGCAGTTTGAAAGTCTAAGGCAAATCCTGTTTTCGAAAGGTTCGCAACTTAGCTACGAGAGTTATTCTCCGGTTTGTGCCGCATTGATAATCGATGCCGATGCGCTATTTTTATAGGAAAATTGTGTGATCAAAAAAATGGTACAAACTTTAGGATCAATTCAGGCAACGTTGAGACTGACAAACGTTGGACTTCTATTTTTAGTTATTTTCGCAGCCTGCCCTTGGAAATCTTTTGGAGCAGAGGACTTGTCTAGCGCCCTAAGGCGCGCCCAATATCTACTCAATGCAACAATGCCAACCGATACAGATTTTTTCAAAAACTCAACGCATCAAGCCTATTATGCCCAGGTGCGCAGTTTCCTAAATCATGAAAATTTCTACAAGGTCATGCTTCGCTACCATCAGCGGGTTTTTGGCGTCGGCCTTCCCAATTCGTATATTGATGAGCTGATGCGCGATGATATCGACAACAAAACTAATAAGTTCGCAAGTATTGCCTGCCAGCGGCAATCAGGTCCCAATGCGAGGTTTCGGTGTTTTTGGTCAAGTGCCAACGATCGCAATGTCTCTAGCGGTTGTCCAGAATCCGATGAGGTAGGAGCCTCTGTTTTTTGGTATCCTGGTATCGTCGCATGGGTTTGCCCGTCTGTAATCAACTCGTGTGGACACGACTTATCCAACTGCTTCATCCGATACTCTGACGAAGCCGAAGCTAAAAATAGCGAGCTTGGCACAACTGAGGTATTCGACTCCCGTTTTGCTGTGATTAATTCGCTTAGCAAACAATCGGCTGGAATTGCCACCGCAGTTGTTATGGAAAACTATCCTTACACGCGAATTCTCGAGCCGGGGCTCACAGCCCTAGACGGGGCGATAGCTCATTTTTACAGGCAACCCCACCATTTTAAAATCGATTCGCTACACATAAACGGGGATATTCTCAAGTTTGCTCGCACGATGCCGCTTACTAACACAAGGTTTCAACTTGTCTCAAGCGGACTCGACTATGCGTCAGGCGGCATACTCACAACCTTTGGCTGGCTCAGGCGTTATGACAAAAACCGAACCCGCGCCAATCAACTCTATGAACGCCTTCTATGCAAACAGTTCACCTCTGAATTGCCCGCTGTGTTCCCGCAAGATCCTGGTGATCTTAGAACCACGCCAGGCTGCAGAGATTGTCATTCCGTCTTGGATCCTCTAGCTGACTTTTTTAAGGCTTGGGGCGAAGAGGGAAACCTATACGTCGGTGGCAGGGACGCAGTTAACACTTACTTTTCCGCAGCCGGTTGCAGCGGAAATTCGGTGGCGGATCTTGCCCAATGCTTACAGAAAAGCCGTGGGTTTGCCACCTGTCAGGTCAACCATATTTGGGAATGGCTCATGGCTCGAAAATTCTATGTTGATGAAGAAGAGCTTCGAACCAAGCTAACCGACTATTTTATCTTAACCAATTACAACATGCGCGAACTTATCTACGCCGTAGCTACCCATCCTGCCTTTCTGGAAGTGACTCGAAGCGATGGTCAGGTTACCGAACCGCTCAAAGAACCAGCTCTGGGTCAAATCTCGACGACCACCGCTGTGACTTGCAGCAAGGAGACTTACAACTGGGCTGCGGATGTTAAGCCGGGAGCGGATTCTCTATGCATCAGTTGCCATGGCGGCAACACCACTGCATTGAAGCTTACCACTGAGGAAGATTGGAACGCATGGGCTAACGATGCCGTGACTGCTATGAATCTGCGCGATATGCCGCGAGGAAGCCCAAATTGGACGACTGTTCAGGCATTTGCTAACACAGTGCGTTGCTGGAAGGACCATCATTGATGTTTTTTACAGAAAGCGATGAAGATAATAATACCCAACCGGTTCTCCGCCTATGCCACCCGCACGATGTCGCGCAGATTACGCGGCGGCAGCTACTAAAATACGGGTCAAGCCTAGCAGCCTACATGACTTCGTCGCAGCTCTTTCCAGGTCAAGCATTTGGCCAATCAGTCACAACCGTACAGAGAAGGTTGGTTTGGATCATGATGGATGGAGGTTGGGATATTCTCGAAGTCACGGATCCCAAACCGGGATCAACTTCGGGTATTGATATGACTTACTCCTGGGATGAAGCGCATGTGATTTCAGGAGCTGACCAGAGCGAGCGAGTTGGGAGATGGTTGCCTTCAATTGCTGCATTAGGTTCGGATCTTTTGGTCGTTCGTGGATTGGCTATGGGAACTACATCCCATCAGGCCGGTGCGGTCTATATGGATACCGGCGTCTTAAGCAATTCAGGAATCGTCAATGTCGCCTCAATTCCAGCTATAGTGGCCTCCCAGAGTGAGGCGACGCTGCCGCTTATTCAATTGCAAGGTGGATCCAATGTTTTGACAGACAGAGCTACCAAGAATGTCTCGGTGGTTCGCGCACAAAATCTTGACCTTTACCGGGCCATGTATCCTGCTTCAAGCGGGGACCTTGATCAGAAGCTCCGAATTATGGATCACCTAAAGTCTTCAGCCGAGAGATTGGAGCAGATTATCGGAAAAAACGATCGATTGAGCGCTGTCCAAGTAGCGGAGGCCAAAATTAGGATTCAATTCCAAAACGATGTTCGCTCGAAGCTTGAACTGTTGCCGCAGGATACCCAAGCTTTCACGGTTAATGCCCCGCAAAATCTAAGTAGAACTCAGCGCGATTCATTTGCGATGGCGGCTAAACTCTTAAAAAACAATCTTGTCACCAGCGTCAACCTGGGTGTATCTGGATTTGACACGCATAGCACGCAAGATACAAGACTCGAACCAATCTTGGCGGGTTTCGATTATCTGCTATCGACTTTTGTTCAGGAACTAAGAAATGCGGGTCATTTAGACAACACACTGATCGTTGTCATTTCAGACTTCGGTCGCACGCCAAAGGTCAACAGCTCGAGGGGGCGGGATCATTGGCCTGTTGGCGGTGCACTTATGATTGGCGGAGGAATACAGGGAGGCCGCGTGGTAGGTGCCACCGACAGTGACTTGCGCGCTCTTGCCATCAACACGACGACGGGTCAGGCTGATGGCAATGGCCAGCAGATCAGCTCAAAACATTTGGGAGGGAGCGTGGTAGATCTCTGCTTGGGAAATTCGTTTTATAGCAAGCACCGCAGTGGTTACCTCTATAGCATTCCAGCGCTGACAAAAGTAAAACCCTAGGGTGGCTCATGCATTGTCTGCAAAAAACTTGGCGCGTTGTTCTTTTCGTACTCCTTACGAATAGTCATCAGGCCGTTCTCCTTGCTGAGGAGCTTGAAGATCGCCAAAATATGGTAACAGATCCCTTAAATCAGATCATGTTCGGCCGTAATTTAGCGATGCTTAAGGTTACCAAAAGCAAGTTCTCGGCCTTGCAGCTGTGGGGCTCAAAGACTGCTAACGCGATCGGCAATCCTGGAAGCAACAATGATCACCTGCAGGCTACAACTTTGGAAAAAGATCAGATGGGTGGTGTGGTAACTCCTCTGGGGGGAGCTGCGTTCGGACTTGACTACAGCTTTGCTTCGAAAGACCAGGATCTGACCGCTGGAAGTTTTTCAACACGAAGCTATGAGACCTTTCGCACAAGCACCTACCGTATGCACTATATTCTTGATCTGGAATCAACCACAGCTCTAGCTTTTTCTTACCGCTATAAAGAAAGCGAAAATCATGTATTAGGCGGCATATTTGTCAACGAAAACGACGCCACAGATTACCTCATCCGCGAGACTGGGTTTCTTGTAAGCTTCTACCACAGAGGTCAAACAGTTGGATTTGGCCTTTATCATTCGCCAGCCATGCGAGGTAAATCGGAGATAGCCGGCGAACAAAAAATCGCGTCCACGCCAAGCACAAGCGGCCTCAATCTAAACTTCGTGGGCCCCGCCACAGTCTTTGGTATAGAAATCGCACGGTGGAACTATAAGAAAGACGATATCAGCAAAAAGTCGACAAGCCCGGTCAATCAAAGGTCGATCAGCCTGCGCGGTCTCGATATCGATCAGATGCTTTACAATACGCAAAGACTAGGTCTGGGCCTCGATATAAAGGTAAATCAGCAGCTCAAGTGGCGCCTGTCCATCTACCGTCAAGACGCCGTTATGCTCAGTCAACAGACGACGGTTCCTGGGGATGCCCCGGATCGGGAGACGGCATTTAAATACTATGGGGCTAAGACCAGCCTTCACTATTCGATGGCTCAATATTTTCTATTTGGTGGGCTTGTCTACTCTGAGAGAAAAATCGACAGCTTTAGAGACAACAATAGTGCTGGATCTTGGATAGGATATGGTCTTTATGCGGACTATAAGGCTCAGGAGAAGTATATGATGGCGGGCGCTGGGTTCGATTACTAGTGTGGGGAATCAATAATTTCAAATTTTATTCTGGCTGCTCCTCCGCCTCCAACTTGCGAGCACGATCCAATTCGTTTTTGAGTTCCTGAACTGTAATTGGTTCAAAACTCTCTTCGATGCCAGCATGACCGTTGCTCTCGCCTAAGACAAAACCCAATAGAATCAAACCTTTTCCATTGTCTTTTTTGGGAGGAGATTTCGCTTGGCGACCCAATCCTCTCTTAGCGAATGCCTTGCTTATCAGATCAAAATCTTGCTCACCGCCCAAAGCTAAGGTTGCTGAGAGTAGGGCGTTTCTTGCATCGGAAAAAGTCGGACTACACGGAATCATGCTTAGCCCTGCCACAAGAAAATCGGTCATTTTTTTGCGTGCCGTCTTAAAATCGTAGTTCAGAAGAAGTTCCACATAAGCGTCCCAGAGCATGAGAGTCCAAATCTCGCCGCTATTATGAATCTCTGCATTTTCTTTCTGATCATATCCGTTGATGCTCAAAGGCAATGGCGAAAAATTCGAAATATGCCTGAAGGTTAATGGATTTATGCTCATATCCGTCGAGTAAGGCGCACGCCTTTGATACCGTCCCGTGATTTCAGACGACATGGCAAAATCCGCTATATTAAATGGCGCCTGAAATTCATCGTTCCCGGCTTTAAGCTTGTCTTCTCCACGAACCAGAGTCAGCAAGGCCATGAAATCGCCAAATCCCTCACCCATGGATTTGCCCTGGCTGTTACCCAGACCAAACGTGTTGCAGACGAGCCGATTGGTTAGATAGTGACCCCATTCATGGGAAACGATCCCCACATCCATGGCTCCATCCTTGGGGGGCAGAGGTTGAAAACTAAATTTTGCCGAGACTTTGCCTGCCTCCATTGCGTTGAGGAGTTTGTCCCCATCCTGCTTGCCTACGAGGATGATTGGAAAATCAAAGTTGCTCTCGCCGGTAAGATCCTGGATCCTATCTGAGTCGTTGATAACGATTGTTCCAACGGCACCCGCAGCTTTCGCATTCTTAGCTTTGTCGAGAAATGTGCACTTGCCCCGGTTCATCACCAGAATCTTGTCCTTGGCAGATGGCAGCTTTTCGCATCCGTCATAAATGCTACCAAAATCGGCGACCCCGTCGTTCGCTCGCATAAGCTCAGCCATCTCGCGTCGCGGAGTTTGGGTCGATCCTGGGCCGATCGAGAACAACGGCATTCCAAACTTGGTTTTGGCGTCGAGTATTGACACACCTTTGTCTGTGCTCGCTATAATTGTCCCGATAGATTGATGCCAGGCATACATCTGCATCCTTGGTCTCATTCCATCCGGTAGCGAGGTCATGTTTGCATTATTTAATTTACGGTTGGCAATATCAAAGTAATAGGAGTCGAGTGATTCAATCAGCATCGAGTCATCGTCGGCATATTTAGCCTCGCCGTCGGGGTTTTCAAGAAAATTGTGGTCCATCGCGGCACCCATATCTTCGCGAAACCCAGACTCATAGAACAAATCGTGCAGGTAGTTAGCGACATAAAAGGCGCTGAGCGATCCGAATTTTTGGTTGCCTGCGTTGCTAATTCCCAAAGTTGGCAAGTAGGAGTACTCAAATCTGTTTCGGGAGGTTTCCGAGGCATAGATATCCAATGTCGGTTGAAAACCAGTGTCTCCTTTGAAGTCAATATAAGCTATCGCGTGGTTTCCTTCCGTTCGACGCGAATTAACAAACGTATTTTTTTCTGCGTCCCAAACCCCTGTCCAGTAGCGATTGGGCGAAATTGTCCGAGATTCTGGCGAGTAGCCGCTGTTGATAGGTGGATTCCTAGGTTGGCCATCCGCATGGCTAAAGGTGCGCAGGACAACGTTTTCATTGTAAGAAGCGCCGTTTGCAATGGGTGAAAAAGGTCGTTTTGGACCAACTGGAATAATCACAGTTGAGCTACTCGCATTCTCCGACTGAGTGTGATCGTTAATATAGAGCAACTTTCCATCTATAGCCGAGAGGCCAAAGCTGTAAGAATGAAAGTCACTGCCGTCTTGAAATGAAATAAGGTTTAGAAATCCAGGAACGAGATGCTTGCCGTCATCGATGAGAACCTGTTCGGTGAGCGAATCTTTCTTAGAGACATCCGAAGTTGCTATTTTATGCTTAGATAATTTCAAAATCCTTTGCTTGATGAAATCAAAACTTGTCTGGAATGAATCTTCGGCGCTTAGTCTGCAATTTTTGTAGATAGATTCAAGATCAGCATTCAGGGCTGACACAAGCCCTTGCGTTGGCGTTATGATGCTGGTCGAACCAAAATGGGCTGTCGTTAAAGCCGTATCGTCATTGACAATGACGCTAACTTGACTAAGGAATACGGGAACGCCACCATACTCCTGTCGGTATTGCACGAGAGTGCTTTTTCCCAGCTTCCTTTGTCGGGTGATTTTGTAGTGCTGAGAGAATAATCCTACGCTCGAATCTTTAACCCGGTTTTCCCATGCCTTGTTCATGGCTTGGAGGGCTAGTTCATGAGGCGCCTTGAGGGTTTCTGACGTTGATTTAATAGGACCGGTTGGTCCTATGTTGTCTCGTGATGGCGAGGATTGCACTCCCGAAGGCTTGACCAGCGCAGGGGGCGCTATTTTAGGTTCTTCGACCTCTGCCGTCTCGCACTGCCATAAGTAGGAAAGACCCAGTAGAGCTGTACCTGCTCCGGCTATAGTTCGAATTTTTTTCGAACTCTGCACGACTACTGATCCTCCCTTCGAAAAGGATAGTCATGAGCATCAGCCGTTGAATAGATAAATGCGCCATTGGTAATCGTCTTGATGGTATTTCCTTCTACTTCGCAGGTGGAAGCATCGCTCGTGCAGGTAAATTCGTTGAGAAAGGTTGCCGTGCAGCCATCGAATACTTTCATTGACTTAAGATCCTTGGCTGATCTGTAAATGGGAACAACCATAAGTCCACAGGGAAATCTTTCGGTATCGTCGGTCTTGTAGCGAGCAGTAGGGAAATAGTTTCCCATTTCGAAGGCGGGTTGGTTCGCCACGAGTTCAACACCGAGTGCCGCAAGCGTATCTTTGCGCGGACTTGTCAGATTGAATATCGCTGCCCCATTGAGTAAATTTTCGTAAAAAACGTATTTTTTGTAGTCCGCGGGTTCGTACGAATATGGCTGGCCAACTGCAATATCGGTACCTTCAATGATCATGGGGCCACCGCTATTGCCACCGTAGGTCGAGCAGTTATGGGAATAGGTTAGATCGCGAAGAAAAGCGTGGTTGGGATAAGGATTGGGTGATATCGCATCTTGAATCCAGCAATTTTCTGTTGTTGTGGGTTTCCCAAGTGCCATAAGATCTCCAGGGTACCCGACCATTTTTATCGGTGTTCCGGCTGCGGCAAGAAATTTGGCAAGGCGTAACGATCCACCCTTTCGAGTGCCATTAAGTTCAAGGAGGACTGTGTCGGCAGAGTTCACTTGGGCAGCAACTTTGCTGCAGCGGTAAGTCTCCTTAGAGATTTCATCGGTCACAACATGATTGGAGGCGCACCACTTTGCGGCGTCGAATTGCATGCAATGGCGTGCTGTCATGAATAGGTTGAGGTTCTTACTATTGCGTACGAAGAAACCCGTGCAATTTTCGATTTTTCCGATATACGACTTTTCTGATTGATCGGCATCGCGCCGTCTTGCGTTTTCAAAAAATCGATTGAGCTTACTTAGTGCAGGTTTATCTTGATTGCCTTGATTGCCTTGGCAACCTTGCAAACCGGACAGAAGGATCGTGAAAGTAATTGTCACACGGATCATTGCTATCCCCCTTAAGTTAACCTTAGAGAAAACATACTTTATGTTTATAAACATAACAAGGCGAGTTTTGATTTTGTAAAATATGTAGTTGTATTAGTTAGTTATATAAAACTTCTGCTGAATTAAGCGCTTTTCCTCAGCCAAACTCTGGGAGTTCAAGCTGAAATGATTTGGCTGTGTGGATGAATCGTCAACACGCGCTAATGACCTTAAATCCGAAGGTGGAGTACCTCTGGGCGGCCTTCTTAATGCAATCGATGGTGTTGTCGATTCAGATGCAAGAATTCTTTTGGTTACGACGAATCATATCGATAGACTGGGTCCAGCCCTACTAAGGCCTGGACGCATCGATTTGAAATTAAACCTTGATTGTATGACTCCAGAGCTTTTTGAATTGGCATTCGCAAAGTTTTTTCCACAATACGAACTACCTAAACGCATTCAGTGGAAGACCAGTATTACGCCTGCTGAATTTCAGGGATATCTGCTTAGGTATCCTGATAAACCAGAGACAATATTCCAAGGGGTGCAGTTGGATTCGCTTCCGAACTCAATCATCTGGCCAAAACAAGCAGCGCAGATGGCGCCGTCAAAAATTGAGGTAAATCCTTGTTAAATAGGCAGTGAACCTTGAGATGTTTGAATTGTGCCAAAGGAAAAGTCTCCAGATCGTGGGCTAATTGACCGAAATACTTGGAGTGGAGACCTTCTGGGCGCTTTTTTCGAAAATTTTGCCGTGAACAATGCTGTGGATGCCGGCGCTACCAAAGTCCATTGGTCTGCCAGGGATAACCAAGTCTATTTTCAGCATGACGGAACTGAGGAACTCAATCAAAAGCATATTAGAGGTCTTGCTTCTCTTGGAGCATCCACAAAAGGTCTTACTTCGGTAGGATTTATGGGGGTAGGTTTTAAATCGGTCTACCTGCGGTTCCTTGACGTTCAGGTTTCGGGATTTGGATGGAATATACAGTTCTCCTTCACTGTCAATCGAGGGGCAATTGAACAGCCAATTATCCAATGGTTTTACACCCTTCGCCCTCAATGGGCCGTAGAAGAACTCACGCCGATTAATGGCTATACAACGATTTTCAGATTCGGAAGGCCTCGCGATAAGACTGTTACTTTAGCAGAAGATTTGCTGCACTTGATAAATGTCGATGATCCGACCCCCACTTGCTGTTTTTGCTATGCGCGGCTTGCGCGCGCTCAGGACGCCCCCATGTTAGGGAATCAAAAAGTCAACACGCCCTAATGCTTGCAAGCGGTCGAATACGGAGCGACTATACTTTCGGCTACTTTCGGGTCTACGGAAGCAAATGACATAAGACCCTCAAGGTCATTTTTGATCGAACAACCGCCAAGCGGCATTTCTATTACACTGCTCCACAATCGATCTAGGTTTGCTGCGTTGATTTTGTCGGCGGCAACGCCAAAGAGAAAGCTTGAATTTACATTGAGGCTTATATCGCCCTGTTTTGATAAAGCCAAAGATCCAATCCTGCCCGTGGCCTGAGCCAAGCCTCGGGGGTCGTCTAGGATACCACCGCGCAAATCGGCATGAACGAGATTCTTAAACGAGCCCGGAGCAATCCGAAGATCAAAGTTTCGCCTCTGATGTAGATCCAAAACTCGCATCTCGTCGAAATTTCTACTAAATTCAATTGCGTCTAGATCATTGTCCGCGGTGGCGAAAAATTGCAACTTACCGAGTTCGTCGGTCACCGGAGCATCGAGTCGGCCATTGAATCTATTGTGGGACATATCAAGGTAGATCAGATCTTTGGTTCGATTTGCGAGAAACGAATCGGCACCGATATTATAGGTGTTTGAAGACACGTCAAGATAGATCAAATGATCCGCACCGGGAATCTCGAATGGAGAGAAATTTGTAAGATCATTGAATGAAAGATTTATGGCACTAAAGTGTCCTAGGATATCATCCGTAAAAAATTCGAATGCGGCGATGAGCTCTTCGTCTCGAAAATCCTTGCCGGATAAATCGAGCATTCGATCGCTCTGACTGAGCCAAGCTTTAAATTCCGTGCACTGGACGGAGGGATTTTTGACATTATTGATCAATGCGTCGATGAATTTTTCTATCCCAGGAGGCGCAAAAGACCGATCTAAATTGAGGCATTGCAATAGGTCGTCCGAGGCGAAGACTCTACTCTTCGATGGTTGAAGGTCACTCTGACAGGCGCAAAGTCCAAGGAGGAAAGCAATGAGTGAATGTCGTGGCACGGTGGTCTCCTTTTTAATCAATTGAATGAAGATCGGTGCAAGTCACCGGTCTAGATGAAATCAGGATGGTGAGATTTTCGTAATTACCCTCATTTCCGTTGTCAACAATAACTGTGATGGGATGATCTAAGCTCTTGCCAAGCTGAACCAATTCTTCAAGACTTTCGTTGGCCATGGTTTCACCTAGAATCAAGGTTTCACCCGGAAAGCTCCGGACCAACGATACCGACCTTTGCCCCGAATCAGTTAAATCAAGGCAACGAATACTGGCTGGAAGCCTACTCATGGCAGCTTTATCTTCGTCGGTCATTTTAATACCGTGATTATAGGCGAGATTAAGCATGGCGAGCTTCGGCATGTTATAGAATCTTGGAAATTCGGAAAGGTTCTGGTAGGCGAGTTCAAGCACCTCGGTATTGCTCAGCGAATCAAGCGGCATAACTGACTTGATAGAGGAGCCAAACTGCTTAGATAAGTTTAGTCGTCGCTTTGCATTCAGCACCTGGTTCATTCTTATGCAGCTATCCTCTAGCTTATCATCGCGACCAGGAATCACAATTCCCGCCCTTTCATAAAGTTGAACCACGACGGCTTCTTCATCGAACGTAAGTGTTGAATTGGGAAATGATCCAAATCTCGCGACCCCCAATCTCCGGCACCATGAGCTCGCATCTGAAATTGCGTCCCCATAACGTAATAATCTGAAATCGAGGGGATAACGTCGAATGAGCTCTGCGATTTTCTGGTCGCTTCCGTCGCATTTTGACAAATTTTCCCAACAGCTCTGAACAGCTCCGTTCAAGGCAGTTTTAAATGCGTTGGCGGTTGTAAGCTCTTCTTGCAGTATCTTGAGAAATCGCTCCGATTTGGTGCCAGCACTCTCAATGAGGCTTTGAACCGCAGCACGCCATTCGTTGACTAGTGCCAATCGGTCTAAATATTTCCTGGGTCGCTCAGCGATGTCATTAGGCTTTTGAGGACGGTAAAACGCGAATTTATAGGGTCGTGTTTCTATCGTAAGCGGCACCAAGGCATCCGCATCCCTCAATTGATCTGGAAACGATCTAACCCCCAGCCCGTTCAGATTACGATCGGTCCCCGAGAAATAGTCGTGCAGCGTTCTAAGTGCTGCATTGCAGGGTTCAAGCCAGGACGTTGAGGTCGGGTCGCTTCGGTCTGGCGCACAATTTGGCAAACCTTCTGGGAATATTCCAACGAGAGACCCAGGGTCGCCGCCGATCTGCTTCACACCAATTGAGACCGAAAGCGACTCTGCAAACTGATTCTTGGCTATGCCCGCGCCCGCTTTGATTTGAGCAATGCCATCTAATAATTCGAGCGAAAGCTCAGCATGGAGCAACATGTAGCTTTCCTGAGAACCAAAATTCACCTGAACGACCATCACGATTGAAGCACCGGAATATATTGCCGAAACATATTCGTCGCCGCAGTTTCTTAAGATGAGTTCTTGGGTTTCGCTTGAGTTCAAACCGAATTTCTGCGCGTTTCTTTGTAATTCCAGCAGGAAAGGCGAAGGATCGACCAAATCGGAAATGCTATCCGAATAGGAGACTTCGGAGCTCACCACGTGGTTGATACTCATATCTGTTTTTGCAAAGTTGGTAGCGAATTGAACATTAGCTCCGGCTTCAACGCCAGGATAGATCGGGTAACCAATCCCAGCCTGACCAGAGATTTTGTTCAATAGGTCCTCTGCCGACAAATTGCGATTTACTGTGGTCTTGCCGGTTATCATTCCTCTGATCTTGGCCATGGGACTAGCGACGCAAGGAAGGGAGGTTAATCTCCCATATTCTGAGAAATACCCATGGCCGATCGCTGCCTGCAGGCCACTTTCTGTGGAGAGCATGGCCTCGTCTAGCTTAGATTGGACGGGCCTCCCGCAGGCAGCGATACTTGAAACAAGCAGAGCAGCTAGAACTCGCATTGGGCAAAAATTCACTGTAGACCCCTCTACCGGCCTCGGTGACGGCACTGAATGGTGCCAAAATCTATCCCTGAACCCTCATCCACCCCTTCGCCGCAATAGATGCCCGGTTTTCTGCCATCCCGAAGCTCCCGGCATCGATCTAAAAGAAGTTTGCAGCAATGATCGAACTCAATATTGTCGGCGTGAGCCAGATTAAAGGTAAGGCTCGTCTGAGTTTTAAACCAAGGCAAATCATGGACATCAGCCGCGGCATAGCATGATCCATCGGATCGCTCTTCAATGCCAAAGAAGTCATTGACACCGACCAGAATTGGGTTTGAATCTTCTCGCAGCCAGGGTTCTATATAAACTTTGGTAAGACCTCGAGCACCCGCAAATCGGCCCGCACGGAAAGCACGTGTGATCGCACCTAACTCTATCACCGGACTTTCATGAGGATCGTCAAACCGAAATTCGATCTGCTTTGCAATGGGGCTCCGCAAGAATTGCTCGAGTCCGTTTGTAAACACATCGCCGCCTCGGCCTATGGCCACGCCATAGTCGTAAAGAGTCAGTGTTTTTAGACTCGACATGCTAGCTAACATATACGGACTGGGCAGATCGGCACTTCGAATGGTCAGTTTGCTTAAATTAAGTAGTGCTCCCAACGATTCATAGATATCGCCACTCCCTTGGGCTTGTTTGATGGTCAGAGTATTAAGGTCGGCGAGGAAGGTTAGGGGTTCAACGATAAGTAGGCTGTTTGCGCCACCATCTTCGACGAAATTAAGGCTAGTCAGGTACTTGACTTTCTCATCAAATTCTTTGCAGTACTGCTTAACCGAACTTGCCAGTCCTGCCTCTTCTTTTAGGGATTCGAGGCTCGACTTGTCCTCGCGGACCTCAAATTGGTATTCCATAATCGGCCTGGCGGTGCCTTCGACCGTGATGGTACGAGGTGCTCCAGATCGCCTAGCCAGCAAGTCCATTGAGCTGCGCCAACCTATGGTCTCACCTGGATTGTCGCGAAGCCGTTTGACGGCTGTTGTCTCACAATAGCCACGAAATCCATTGGTCGAAGCCTGATCGTGAAGGATGTTTTCTATCAAAGTAAGATACTCTTGTAATTTGGGGGCCTTTTGTACATTGGTCATGACCGTATCGATCGATTCGTTGCATTGCTCGGGGTTGTCGCGACAGACTAGAAAACTCCGCTGCAAGGTCGCAATACTTAGGAGAAGGTCTCGATTGATCTCCGATACTTTTAGACGGTCGCGCATTCCGGCAACGAGAGCATGGGTATCCTGAACATAGGTGTATAGGTTGATGTAATCTCTGAAATAATTTTTCAAATAGGCGAGCTTGGTGATCGTATCGGGAGACAATACCGTGGGTGCAGTTACCGTGGGATTAGAGCCCGTGGCCACAGGAGGGTTACTCGAACTTGGCGAGGATGAAGAAACTACCTGTGGATCGACCGATGAGTGCGATCCCTCATTAGAGGGCGAAACTGATGCTTCCGCCGATCTGGGGTTGGCAGCGACCGGAGATACTGGAGTTGCCGGAGATGCACTTGGTCGCAGCGAACCTGTCCGATCAGGCAACATACCAGATCCCAGCCACTGCTCCTCGGTATAGGCACGAGATTCATAACCCATGACAACAAATCCAGCCGAGTTCCTAGATCCCAGCTGATCGGCAAACCCGCGATTAAGCATGCTCTGAGCACTGCCCTCGACTTTGCCTTTGTCGACTGCGTCTTTAAGCGATACCGTTCCCGAGGCATAGCGAAGAATCTTGGCAAAGACTTTCAGACATTTTTCGAACTTTTTTTCGTCACAGGTTAGCAAATCCGAGGACGTACCCTTTGTAAGCTCGACATCAGGGTCATCGGCCAATATTTTTGCAAAGTCGATGACGTCACCTCCTTGCTGAAACAATGTCAACTTAACAGATGATTTGGAGGAAACCTGCGACGAATCAAATTTTACTTCTCCGCCGCCTGAGATCTGCGCAAGATTCATATTCAACCGTCCAGCAATGTAGTCGTGATCGGATTTGAGCAGTGACGTAACCTTGAGATTTGCGACGAAGGTAGCTCCAAAATCGATCGCGCTCACATAGTGGGTACCGCAATTTTTTGCTAGATAGGCCGCTTTTTCCTCGTCGCTTTCGAGTTCGTCCACCTTGGCCTTGACGATAGCCCCATAGGGGGTAAGCGCCCAGCGGTTTGTGCTGTTGAGCGGCTCAACCTGAACGCTGCTTTTTTTTAGCTTGACGATATAGGTAAGTGAGGTTGATCGGCCGTTGCTACCAGACTGCAGTGCAACCTCAGCACCACCTGAGAGTTTGGTTCCACCGGCCAGATTCATATTGATATTAACACCGCCTGCGATTTTATCGAGAAGCTCCGCAGACGACAGCGATTTAGCAAACTCTATCGAGCCCTCTTGATTGCTATTCTCGTAAGATCGAACAGAAACACTACTGCTGGTATCTTTTTCGTAGAGGTTAAATAGGTCATTGCCTGGAATACTGGCGTAGATATGAGGAAGGAGATACTCGGGTTTTACTTTTTGATCGGACGAGAGGACGTAGTCAGGAACAATGCAGGTAAGATTAGTGAAACTCTCCGATTCTGCATGGTATCCGGAGTAGAGGTGTTTTTGTGTGCCACCCGGGGGGATCGTCACAGTTGCCTGATCGGACGCGAGCCTCGCCGATTCGGATGCCTGGCATCCTATCAGGAGTCCCAGGAGGAGGTTGAATCCTATTTTTTTCATCGTTTTTGCTCCATCGTTAGAAGTTGTTGATACAATATGTCTGGTTCGATTGTGCTCGGCGCACATTCGTTAGCCATGTTGTTCGCGTCTCTTTTGATGCTATCTACGCATCTTGATAATCGCTGCCCAAGATCCGTTTGATGCATCTTTACGGTGCCTTTAAAATTTTTGAGGCCAGATGCTGGGACATTGAGCCGATCAAGCCTGCGTTGTAATTCGTCCGCAAGGCTTGCAATCATCTGAAGATCGAAAGACAGTTTGCCGAGTTTGTTGAGCGCTTCCAACGCCTTCCGAGCATCGGGAGGAATATAAAGCGGAAATGCCAGAATACCGACCGAGTCGTAAGTTTGAAAATGTTCGGCCGTGACAGCCAGGTGGTCAGAGTCTCGGTGAGCGATTTGCGCGGCGTAATCGTGTTGGGCGTAGGACTCGATGGTAGACCAAACGCGAGCACATTGTTCGATTTCGTCGCTTACTTTGGCCTTGAACTCTTCGGTGGCATCTCCTGTTTCTCCGAAATTAAAAGAGTCAACGACGCAGTTCATGGTCGTGTCATTTAGGTTCTTTGCAAGCTCAACTTTGAAATCGGCAAAGGCTTTTTGATCGCCGCCCTCCTGAATCAGATCGATGCTTATGAGAGAATTGGTCAGATGGCGATCATAGTACTCATGTTTTTCCTGCTTCTTTTTTACCCCCAATATTTTAGCCTTGGCGATCACTAGAAAATCGAGGAGCGCCCTGTTATCTTTAAAGCTCACGCGGATCGCGCGACTAAGTTTGCTGCCCATTTTCTGCTGAGCAACAAACCTGTCCCCACAGGCAAGGTAAAAGCGGAGGCTTGCTTTGGTCATTATTTCCTTCGCCGCTGAGGTCTGGGATTCCCGGTACTGCAGGTAGGCGTCTTGAAAATTGTCGGCCATTGCCTTGTATGGCTCTTTCAATGTAAAGCTCGTTAAATATCGCGTTCCAGCCTCGAGGTTAAATTCGCTAACCATGGCAAATGACAGGGCCGTGTTGATATTTGCGGCGCGGTATTTGGCCATCACGTCCGCTGATGCGACTCTGTGGCCCAAAATTTTGGCATCAACTTTTAACTGGGCATCAAGTGCCGCTTCTGTCCAGTCATACGAATAGCGCTTTGTTTCGGCCTGATTTTGGCTTGCGGCTCGATAGCCACCGAATGCTATAAGGCTTGGTTCCACGGTCAGGCAACCATGAGGTCTGAGCGACTCTTTGAATGTTTCAGGAAAGACGAAAGTAAATTCTGTGGCCGCAAACCCAAGGTCCGACGCTCCGGGATCTGCGACGGCCACTGTTATTCTCATGGCTAGGGCAATCTTTATGACAATTTTGATCCTGGGAATGACCATTTTTTTTCCTCGGGGGTTAAGTGTCTGCCTCAGTTGAGAGACGCAGGCCTTATTAGCCCATGAGCACAAGCCGTGCCGAACAGACTGTAAAACTAGGTTGGGTAGATTTGCGGGGTTAGAATAGGCAACCGCATAAAATGGACCCGAGCATGTCCGGATTCTGCGCCGCTGGTGGGAAATTCGGACGGATGTTGGGAGGTACTATTCGCAGAAGATTGGTCAACAGGCGAATTTTATGGTCAAACAATTTTGATCTGGCGAGGCAACTTCATTGCATAAGTATTGCATAAGTATTGCATAAGTCATGACGACTTCTCTAGGTCCACTCACCGGAAGCCCAGACGTCCGGTGAGTGGACAGTTACTCGATTTATGAAAGGACGACCATGATTCCCCAATTGAAGAAATTTACCCTGATTGCGACCATCATCCTGTGGGCTTCCCGTGGCTTCAGCTCGGATTCCATGCCACCCACTTCCGCGACTCTCGCTTCCATCGTCGCCATGCAGCAAATGGAAATCGCACGTCTTAAGCAAGAGCAACAGGCTCTCCAAAAAAACGTCGGACGGCTCATGCTCGACTACTACGATCGCAAAGCTAAGCTAGATGCGCTCATAAAATGGTTGGATGAAGGAGGTTTGCCGAAGGAAACGGTGATCCCGAATTCACCTTCCCCCAGACCAATTCCTTGGCCGATAGGCGGCATCGATGACTCGTCTTGCCAGATGCCCTGGGTCAATTGCGCCCGAGAGATCGCACCTGTATGTAAAAACGGCAAATGGGTTTGTCCGCAAGGTTAGCCTGATTTCTGCAACTTTCGCCAATAAGACAATGTGCTGGGTTCGCTTGAGGCGAGTTTTTCGCCAAGAACTTTGGCATCGGCACCACCTATCTGGTTGATAGCATTGAGTATCCGATAACGGACAGCAAGGGCTTTGCCATGACGAGAGTTACCGCTCAGGTCATAAACCGATGCAAGCTCCCGCACAAGTGTCTGGTCGCCAGTTCCTTCAAAAAGAAGTCCGAAGATCTCGGCGGCCCGAGCGCGAACCACCATGGCCGGATCGCGAAGGCCAAGCCGCAAAATCTCCTCACAGGGCGATCTCGTATCGCGGGAACAGACTTTGAGCCAAGCAAGCCGCCAGGTCCATGACCAGTCCTTAAGGGTCGCTCCCCCAGATTTATGAATCTGCCAGATTTGTTGATGAGATGAATGATCGAGAGCAAGAAAATACTGCCAGGTTTTCTTAGATGGAGCCTCCTTGATATCAAGTGTACCATCACTGTATGCCCGCGGAATACCAGCCGTGCCAGCCACCAAGAGGCCGAGCACTAGTTTGTGAATCAGAAAACGCATGGACAACCCCCGTTTTTTAACATCTTAATATTATTTAAAAATGTAACTTTTTTTTTGCAATTGCCTAAAGCGTGTTCCTGATCCAGCCGATGATATAACCAGTGGCTCGTTGGTGCGAGAGATAAAGTGAAATCTCTCGAATTTCAACTTAATACCAAACTGAGCCCTATTTCGGAGGCGTATTTCCCAATGGATGATCGCATTTGGTACGTGTATCAGAATTCACAGCAAATGGGGCCTTTCGAAGGCAGCCAGATCAGACAACTGTATACCAACTCCATGATCGCTCATGACGCTTATGTTTTCAAGGTGGGTTGGAAGGATTGGCGTCCCTTGGATGACTGCCTTGAGGAAATGGGGTTGCAGCCCCGAGGCCCACTCCGAAGCATGCCCTCCGGAGATCCGCAAAAAATCCGTCCCCGCGCGACGATTCAGGGCAGAGTTGATTTTCATAACAATACGAAATTTAACTCGGGCGTTGGTGTGAATATCTCCTCAACCGGAATCTTCGTCGAAACCTCGGAGAGGATGTTTGAAGTTGGCGAGATCCTCAAGGTCACGGTACGAATAGACGGAATAGACACACCTTTTAACGCCGTGGCGCGGGTCATTCGCTACAATATGGATCCCAAGCACCCTATAGGGTATGGCCTCATGTTTGAACATATATCCAGTGACATTCAGAAAAAAATTCAGGTTTTGGTGGACAGTCAAGATGCAAACGCCAGATTAAGAACAGGTTCAATCTGAGTCGAGATAACAATGAGGGGTGCTATGATCGAAAAAGATAAATTAAAAACCTGGAAGGGGGTCGTGACACTTGCTGCATCACTTCCGCTTGTCGATATGGGGGTTTTGCTCAATGGTAAAGAAGCTCGAGTTCTCAGCAGAGAATTGCCGGTAGAAGAAATAGCCGAGCTTATCCGCCACATAGCGATTAGGTTTTGCGAACGCACCGAATACCGACTTCCTGAAGAAATACTGGTCGAGACTCTCATGCATATTCTGGTAAACCACCAAACTGAAGAGATGTTCAACCATTTTCTTGAGGAGCTTCTGCTGCATCCGAATCACAAAGCCGCATGCTTTGTTTTCACGGAGCTAGCTATCGGTCTTGAGGTCACAGAATCAGCAGACTACAACCAGGATATTTTTGCTATTGCCGTCGCCATAGCCTGTGAACTCGGCCTTGCAATCAATCAAATTAGATCCTCCCACCCTGGTGAAATCGATGGCGCGGATCAGATAATCTCACATCTTTCGACCTACCTCTTATCAGTAAGCAATAGTTCCGACCAGTGCATAAGACTAAGCCTTGTCCGATACTTCGGCATTATCGAGCGTGGTCGGTCTAACAAACCAGGTTTCAACCGCATCATGGAGCGCTTTGGTCACACAGTATTAGAAAGGCTGTTCTCCCAGCTGTTTGATAGAAAAACAGAGGGGGTCGCGCTGCAGTTTTTGATGAGCAATTTGCCATTTGTTTTGGAAGGCGACAACCATACCCAAAACATTCTGCATGAAACCCTGAAATTCTATATGCTCAAGCAACCAGCCCGATTCAGCCTTTTTATCAATTCGCTGTCGGACCATTTGCTCAATATTGAAAAGAATGAATCCGAGGTTTCTGTCACCTGTTTTCTCAAGCATCTAGGTATCCTTGTTCGCCTTGCATCAGATCTCAATCACCGTGAGCTGGGACGTGAGCTGATAACCGCGATCGGCTGTTTCTCTGAATTTAGTTACTACCAGGCCCTCATCGAAAGCCTGCGCGTCTATCCGGACTTAAGGTCTCATTTTGCCGAATTATTGTCTCGTTTGGCACCTTCTCAGGATTCGCCTCGCCTGTTAGATGACATTCGGCACAAAGTTAAACGCGGTCGCAGACCAAGCTTTACTAAGCAAGGCGATATGAAACCGCTGGATCAGGTGACGTTTCTCGGACATCGACACATATCCAAGGCTTCTTAGTAACCCTTAGCCTGCTAAAGGGTACTATGTGTCTTGAAGGTTCTCTTAGAGTTCAAAAGTTTACCCTTTGTTTTCAGTCTATTACACCTCATGTGCCGGGGCGCTCCAGAATAGCGCTCAAATCATTTTTAAGATTTCCGATGACTCCCTGAATGCACCTGCGAGGATGATATGGGCTTTAGAGGAAAACTAGCTACGGTAATTTTGATCAACGCTCTTGTGATGATCATAATGGTAAATGTCGGCATGTACTACCAGGGGCGAGAAGGCGAGAATGCGATCAAGCTCGGCTCAAATAACAGATCGCTCGTCATCGCCGAGATAGCGGTCAAATTTAAACTCATGGTGCAGGAATGGAAAAATCTGCTCCTGCGTGGTAAAAAACCTGAATCCTACGCCAAATATGTAAAGTCCATGATTAAGTTCAAGTCCGAGCTAGGTGAGCGAATCGCCGAGGCCAAAAAAGGTGGTTCTGACGAGGAGATCAATGAACTCGCCAAGCTTCAAACCGCAATCGATACGCTTTTTGACAGATACCAAGCCGCTCGCGAGGCGTATCTCAAGCCAGATGAGTTTGATTCTTCGAAAGCTGATCACGACGTGAATGGTCTTGATCGTCCTGTTGATAGCCAGATCGACAAACTAACCAATGTGGCTCAAGAAAAAATGAAACAAACTCTTCAGGAAAACCTCGACAATATTTCTCGTTCTCAGAAGTTTGTCATCACCGCGACATCGATAACATCGATTCTTCTTTGCATCCTGATTCACTTTTTTGTGACCTCAAGAATGAGCCGCGACCTCACATCGGCGTCCAAAAATCTAAAACATTCGACTGAAGGCCTTGACCACAACAGCAGCGAACTTAAAACTGCATCTCAGTCGGTGGCACAGTCTGTTGGCGAGCAAGCCGATGCGGTCAAAGAAACCGCGGCATCGATGGCCGAAATTATTGGAATGCTGACTCAAACTGTCAACTTTGCGTCTAGGGCCGAAATAGCATCAGGCGAAGCCCGGGACAATATCCGATCTGGCAGCGAGGTTGTGCGCACCTTGATTCAGGCCATGCAGGAGATTGCCGAGGCCAATTCAAGGCTAAGAGACCTTGAAAAAATGTTTGTCGAAATATCCAACAAATCACGGGTTATCAATGACCTGGCGTTTAAGACCGACCGGCTCTCCGGTAATGCCGCGATCGAAGCGTCCCGCGCGGGGCACTCGGGGCGGGGATTTGCCGTGGTCGCGCAGGAGGTCGGTGCCCTGTCGCTTTTGAGCGCGGATTCAGCTAAGGAAATCAATGGCCTGCTGAAAAAGAGTCGTGATCAGGTCGCGACTTTGGTAAGCCTCACGGAAAAGCGCGTCGATGCGGGAAAATCAGTAACGGAGGCTGTAAACTCCAGCTTTCATGCCATAGCCCAATCGATCGAGCAAATTGCGGCAAGCATAGACAGAATCAAGACGGCCGCCTCGGAACAAGAAATCGGCGTCCAACAAACTTCGGCGGCCATCGTCAGGATCAGCGATGCAACGGAGCGCAACAGAAGTCTTGCTAAGGATGTTGCTCATACTGCCGACCATGTCAATGATCAGGTGGGTACCTTAGCCCGAGTAAATAATTCACTTGCAGCGCTCACCTTTGGGCGATTCGAGCGTAAGAGGCTGAAAAAGTCCGCTTAGCTCGTATATGGTCCCGCCGAGCGAGCCAAGAACATTCTAGCGTCTGGATCTACGATTCAAGACCGGGGGTAGCAAGCTTGCGCAGAGTATCTGGGATTGCGATCCTTCGTGTCGCTCCCGATTGCTTGCGGAGCTCGGCAAATTGAGGCGACATCAGCCAATTTTCAAAGTCCCAGATCATGCCGACCGGAGCGCGCATTGTGCGCAGCGAGGTGAGGGCAAGCCAGGCGTTTTGATTGAGCATGACCGCCAGCCTGAAGACTAGCAAAGCTTGGATCTCTATCCCGCGACTCTCGGAGGTTTTTTGAGCGAGCTTGGGTAAATCATGCCATACCTTACGCGCCTCAGGAGAAAGCTTGCGCAGCCACGCTCCAACCTTAAGAGAGTAGCGATCTTTGACCCCGATAATTGTCTCGGGTGATGCATGACTTGCGATATGCGCCAGGCGTTGCAGGCTAAAATCCCAAGCTGAAATACCAAACAAATCGATCAGCCGCAGTACCAAAACCGTCCAGGTGTTCTGAGGAGCGGATTCCAGAAAACAGGGGAACCGAAGTCCACCAGCAAGACCAGTTTGTCCCTCGTAAAGATAGGTCAGTTTTGTGAGTCCCGAGGGAACCCAGATTAGTTTTGCTAACAATTCTTGCACAGCATAGGCAGCTGTTCCCTGCCCAGGGGTTTTAAGCTTTTGCGATTTAATATTCTTGTTGAGAATCATGCAGAGTTCTGGGATCAGTGGACCCACGATTGCGACAAATTCCAGGATTCGCTGCTCGGCCTTGGGAAGATCCTGAATCAAAAGTTTAAAAACCTTGAACGGCATGGGCGAAGCAAGAAATTCATCACGCTTTTCCCCCGAAATAGCCCAAGCATGATGAGCCTTTTCATTGAGGGCTTCACGGGATTTCAAAATGGTTAGCGTGCGCCAGGCTTCTTCGTGGTTATTCGTTTTCAGTGCGATGTGCCAAAGCTGGCGTAGGTCTTCATTGGTATGGTGTGAGATCTGAGCTTTTTTCTGAATGATCCGTCGTTCAAGGTCGTCATTGCCACTTCCCTCAACCATCTTGTGAAGTTTAGCTAAAACGGCTGGCGGCGGGTTTTGGGAATGGGACAAATAGTTAAGAACATCGCGGCCAACAAGGTTGCGGTCTTCGGTCGCTACGGCGAGTTTGTTGAGAAGCTGCTTTCGATGCTCCTCGGCAAACGCCGGGGTTCGGTTGATATATTGGACAGCTGCTCGGTGTAGCTCAAACCATTTTACAGGCAGGGCCTCAAGATGTAGCTTTTCGTATTTTTTAAAATACTCGAATGCCTCCCAGAGGTAGAGTTCGTTAGGCTTTTCTTCCTGAACGAAAAGATGAAAACGCGCGATGGCTTCAAATTCTGGGAATTTCCCTTGAAAAAGCCCCATGTCATCCACCCACGGCTTCCAAAGGGCAATATCAAGGATAGGGCGGTCAAAGTTCAACGTATTGTGGCGAAATATTGAAAGCAGGTTTGGCAGAAGTTTTGTGAGGTCGATGGCTGTGTAGATCATCTGACTTACGGCAGCCCAAGGCTCGGGCTCTTCGGGGACAAACCGAAGCGGGTTTTGTAGCAGCAAATTCAAGGCAGGGCGATTCTTGTTTTTCAAAGACCCCATTCGGCGAATATCAGCCAAGCTTTCATAGAGAGCCTTTAGGCGATCCGGCCAGGAGGCTAGGCTTAAAATGCGCTTTTCCAAAGCGATTTGGCCAGTCGCGTCGCGCTCTGGTTTGATCTTAAGAAAAAGCTCCATACTTTCGGGAAACGCAGGATCATCTTTTGCGACCCGGTCTATTAAATCGGCAGCATAAGAATCGTCATCTAGCAGGAGCGCAAGCTTTGCTGCCATGATCAAGAGTCCGCCAGGAGATAATTTAAGCTTGTCACCATAGACCTGGATGGCAAGCTTTAAGTCGGTTTCGTTCATTCGAAAAAACACCAGGGCATCGGTAGGGTCGCGCTCGTTAAACTGCAAAAAAAATAGGTAAAGTTTTTCAAGTTCAACGAGGTTTTCACCTAGAGGGAGCAGGAAAAGTTGGAGGATGCCGTCTGATTTCTCAAGCCAGAGCCTGAGCAGAAGATAGCGGCGTAGTTCGGGGTCAAGAGCCGAATAGAAGTCAGGCTCAAGCCTAGCGAGCTTCCGTAGAATTGCTATCAGGTGCTGCGAATCACCGTATAAAAATGCCAGCTCAGTTAGCCTTGCCGCTGCCTGTGGATTCCGATTTGCCAAATAAATATCCCAGGCTTGGTTCTCAATGGCGTCCCAACCAAAGCCTAAGCGCAGCTGATTTAAGATTTTTTCGTCGAGACTCGCCGGAGCGGAAGCTTTTTCCCTATCTCCAGCCCTATCTCCAGCCCTATCTCCAGCCCTATCTCCAGGAAAACCCTCTTGAGTCGGGCTGATCGGAGCAATGCGCTCTTTGATCATTGTGAGGTGGTCGGGAGGAAGGGCAAGTTTTTCACCCAGCCTCAAAAGCCTCATCCATTGCTCGCGTGAGACCCCTGCCCAAGGATCAGCCATGATGTTTTCCCCTCCAGCTAGACTACGTCTATTTTATCACGCCAAATCAACATGTTAATGAAAAGGCGCAGGATAAATATTGACATTTTATTAAAAATCCATTAAAATTCCGTGGATTAGTAACGGTGTAGCGCCGCTGCCAATATCCATTTCCTAACAACCAAGATATGTAAAAAAGACACTGTTTTACCCTAATCTTAGGTCAAATTGACATAGGATCTGCCCATGCTAAAAATCCTCGTGGTCGATGATGACCCAACTCTACGTCTGACGGTTAAAATGCCGCTTGAAAGACGTGGTTACGAAGTAGACGAGGCGGAAGATGGCGAAAAAGCCGTTCGCATGTGCCAGGAACTTGGACCTTACGATTTTGTGATTCTCGATGTGAATATGCCCAAGGTTAATGGCATCGAGGCCATGGGGCAAATCAAAGAAATTAGCCCAAGAACCTTTTGTATCATCCTTACGGCCTATTCGCGGGTTCAGGATGCGGTCTTGGCGATTAAAAATGGCGCGTATGATTATCTGGAAAAGCCGGTCGATGCCGATCGGATTCAGAGGATCATCGATTCCGCCACCCGGGCGGGCAATATGCTAGAGCTTGCGGCCAACAGCGCCCCCCAACTACAGTTTACCGAAGGCCGGAGCATGATCGGAGAATCGCACTCGATCCGCAAGGTCTTTGAGCTGATCTACAAACTTGCAAAGGTAGATACCTCGGTTTTGATCCGTGGTGAGAGCGGAACGGGAAAAGAACTTGTCGCGCAAGCGCTGCATTTTAACTCCCATCGAAAAAAAGGCCCCTTTGTAGCCGTCAACTGCGGAGCTGTTCCTGAGAATTTGATCGAATCCGAGCTTTTTGGACATGAAAAAGGCACATTTACCGGTGCCGATCGCCGTAAGATTGGCAAGTTTCAGTTTGCGGCCGGCGGTACGATTTTCTTGGACGAAATCGGTGACATCACAGCCCAGATGCAGGTCAAATTGCTGCGCGTTTTGCAGGAAAAGAAATTCACCCCAGTTGGGAGCAATGTCGAGATTGCGGCTGATGTGAGAATCATTTCCGCAACGAATAAGAATCTCGAAGAGATGATCAAGCGCAACGAGTTTCGCGAAGACTTGTTTTACCGCCTGAACGTCCTGCCGATCAACCTGCCACCGCTAAGAGAACGCCGCGACGATATCATTTCGTTGGCGGAATTTATGATCGACAAATTCAATGCGATGCATGCGCGCAAGATCAATGGAATTTTGCCCAATGCCATTCAAGCGCTCAAAGCCTATTCCTGGCCTGGCAACATCCGCGAACTCGAGAATGTTATCGAGCATGCATTCATTATTGAAACGCAGAACGAGATTCACCTGGGTTCACTGCCAGCTAATATTCAGGCATGCGCCCCCCTCGACTATGGATCCTCCCCTGATGGCGAAAGCTTATACGATGACACAGCATCGCCAAGCATCGTAACCGATTTCTCGGATCTGAAATATCCGGTGCTTAAGGAAAAATTCGAGCGAGAATTTATTGTTCGAGCGCTCAAGGCGTTCAATGGCCGCATCAATCAAACCGCCGAGCACACGCAGATGACCAAGGTCACGCTGCTGCGCAAGCTGGAAAAGTACAATATCAACCCCAAAGAATACCGCTGATTTTCACTTGCTTTTTTCTTCACTAGTACCTCATCCAATAAGTTTTTCGGGCGACTCTTCTGGACGGAAGTCGCGCCGTTGGTTATGCTAGTGGAGAAAACAGGAGCAAATTGTGATCACTTTTAAAATCGGACAGCGCATACTTGGGATCGATCCGGGGTCGGTGATCGCGGGTTTTGCTGTACTGGAGGCGCGGCGGAGTCTGGCGCGACTTCCCAGCGATTTCCATGTGATCGATGTCGGTGTGATGCGACCTAAATCGTCTGGCAATAAAGGCATGCCGCGCCTGGGGCATCTCCATTCTATGATGCTTGAGCTCTTAGAGCAGGTTAAGCCGCACTATGTCGTTATTGAAAAAGCCTTCGTGGGGCTCAATGCTAGGTCCGCCCTTCGTTTGGGCGAGGCGCGCGGCGCAATGATTGCCGCAACCGAACGGCAGGGCTGCGCGCTCTACGAATTGACGCCTGCGGAGATTAAGCAAACTATAGCGGGCAACGGCAGGGCGTCAAAAGAATTGATCGCGCGCGCGGTGACGGCCTTGGTCGGATTTAAGAGCGAACATATGCCATTTGATGCCACCGATGCCTTGGCCTGTGCACTCACGCTCGCTGTGAATCCCATGCTGACCAACAAAACCCCTGGCAAGCGCAAATCTTCGCTTGGTGCGGTGGCCGCCTTTTATGAGAACCGCAAGTAGAGCTTCATCCCTTTGAAAAATTTTGCACGAACCGAAGACAATAACTCGACGGAAGGCCCCGACCAGGCATATATTAAGGGTTTGCGGGCTATTCAAAGGGATAGAGGAGCTAGTTCGTGTTTCTTAAAGAATTTCCAACCGTTCGGGCAAGACGCACGCGCCGATCTGAGTTCATTCGCGATCTCGTGCGCGAAAAATGCCTAACAGCCAAAGATCTAATTTACCCAGTTTTTGTCAAAGATGGCTTGGGTAGCGAAGAGCCGGTCCAATCCATGCCCGGCGTGGCGCGATACTCCATCGATAGACTGCTGCCAGTGGCCGAACGTTGTCTCGAACTCGGAATCCCCGCTCTCGCCGTGTTTCCAGTCATCGATGAATCCAAAAAATCGCTCGACGCGGCGGAGGCTTACCGCAACGACGGGCTCGTGCCGCGAACTCTACGGGCCGTGAAAGAACGTTTTCCCGAACTCGGACTCGTGACTGACATCGCCCTTGACCCCTACACATCTCACGGGCAAGACGGCATCATCGATTCGGATGGTTATATTCTAAATGACGAGACGCTCGCGGTTTTAGTTAGGCAGGCAGAAAGCCATGCGGCTGCAGGTGCCGATATCGTGGCCCCCTCGGATATGATGGATGGTAGAATCGGCGCTGTTAGGCGCGGGCTCGATCATGCTAACCACCCCCTGGTTATGATACTTTCCTACGCTGCAAAGTATGCCTCGTCCTACTATGGTCCATTTCGTGACGCCGTAGGGTCGGGAAAAGCGTTGGGGAAGAGCAGCAAGGCTACCTATCAGATGGACCCAGGCAATGGGGATGAGGCACTGCACGAGGCAAGCATGGATATCCGCGAAGGTGCCGATATCCTCATGGTAAAACCTGGTACACCGTACCTCGATATCTTATGGCGGATCAAAGAGACCTTTAAGGTGCCAACTTTTGCCTACCATGTGAGCGGTGAGTACGCCATGATCAAGGCAGCTAGTGCCCAGGGGTGGATTGACGAAACCAAAGTGGTAATGGAGACGATGCTGAGCTTTAAGCGGGCCGGCGCTGATGCTATCCTTACTTATAGTGCGCTCGCCGTCGCGAGTTGGCTTAAAAATTCCTGAGGCTATGACAAACTATGTCGGTAACTCACTTTCTTGCCATGCGTTATCTCAAATCAACTCAGGAGAATCGGTTTTTCTCCTGGATTACGGTGCTCTCGACCGTGGGGATCGCAATCGGATGCGCTGCACTGATCGTTGTACTCTCGGTTGTCAATGGCTTTGAAAGCGAACTCAGAAAACGTTTTTTGCAAGCAAACGCCCATATCATGGCCTACCGATATCCAGCTGGTCTAAGTGAACCCGAAAAATGGATGAAGATCATTTCGGACGATTTCCCGCAGGATGTCAAAGCGATCTCACCATTCGTTCACTCAGAGACCATGGCGAAGCATGGCGCGACCCTTCACGGAGTGCTCGTCCGGGGAGTCGTGCCTAAATTGCGTGAGGAGGTGCAAAGTTCCGCAGGGTTGATTCATCCCGAGAACGCGCTCGCCATCTTGCAAAAGGAGATCGACGATCTCAAAGCAGGTACTCCGTTGCCGCGCGTCCCGAGTATCGTGGTCGGCAACGGTCTTTTAGGTCTGATTAATGCAAAAATCGGCGATGAACTAAGTCTCGTGGCGCCAGAACGTGGTGGATCCGAGCTTAAGACCTACAAAATTATCGGTACTTATGAATCAGGACTCAAACACTACGACAACAGACTCATCGTTATGAGTTTGAGCAGCGCGCAGGCGTTTTTTAATATGGGAGAGGTTGTCACAGGCCTTGAAATTGGCCTCAAAAACTATATGAACAGCGTTGATGTCGAGTCCAGGATGCAGGAAAAATACAACCTGACTTTTCGAGAGTGGCAGTCATTCAATCAACCGCTCTTCGAAGCGATGCAAAAGGAACGGCTTCTGATCGGATTGGTTGTGGCGTTGGTAAGTTTGGTCGCGGCTTTCAATATACTGACCACGGTGTTTGTCTCGGTGAGCCAAAAGCAAAAAGATATTTCGATTTTAAAATCGCTAGGCGCCACCAACAGACAGATTGTGGGCACATTCATCAATCAGAGTATCTATGTCGGGGTAATAGGCGGAGCCCTAGGGGGCATCATGGCGGTGGTGATATCATGGTGGCTTGATCACTATTTGTCAAAGCTGCTTGATCTGCCAGATCCTTATGTACTCAAAAATTTGCCGATTGAGTACAGCGCTTGGGTCTATGCGGCCGTGATTTTTTCCTCGGTCATCCTCTGCATAGCGGCGGGTATTTATCCAGCCGTGATCGCGTCAAGGATAGAACCGAGCGCTGGATTTCGTGGTAACGAGGGTGTTCTTTAGATGGCATCATCGCTGTTTATCGACAACACGATTTTCTACCTTCAACCCTACGGTGGGATCTCCACATATTGGAATGAACTCAATCGACGGGTGCTCGTTGATACCGACTTTGATTGTGTTTTCACTGAGATGCACGGCTTATCGCCACGATGCAAAGAGCGGGTAGCCTTGCCGCAGTATATGCAACGGTTTGAAAGGCATTGTTTTCCACTTGTATCGCGCTATTTGCCAATCGATAGTCGTGTTTTTCAAGGTGCCAAGGGTCTGCTTCATTCGAGCTACTACCGAACCGCTCGGGTTCAGGGCATCCAAAATATGGTGACCGTGTATGATTTCACCTACGAAAAATACGTCAAAGGATTGAAGCGCAGCGTGCACTGTTGGCAAAAGCGTTCGGCACTAAAAAACGCTGCGGCGATTATCTGTATTTCAGAAAACACGCGCAGGGATATGCAAGAACTCTATCCTGAGGTCGCTAAGACTCCGACCAAAGTTATCCCTCTTGCCGCATCCTCTGGGTTTTCGGCAGCCCCCCGCAATCACCACGATTATCTTGCATCAGGCGCAGGCGACACGCTTGCTGCGTCTGCCGTGCTAAAAGGGTTAAAGGGCAGGCGAATCCTCACCTTTGTCGGTAGGCGAGACGGCTACAAAAATTTCAGGGTTGCAGTTGCCTTAATCAAGCGCCTATCATCCGAATATCATCTCTTGATAGTCGGCGGCGGCGCACTCAAAGGTGAGGAACTGGCTGAGCTAGGCCAGGCATCCTATACCTACCTCTCTAACATCGACTCGCAAGAATTGAATCAAATATACAACCTATCCTTTTGCTACCTTTACCCTTCCGAATACGAGGGGTTCGGGATTCCAATTCTTGAGGCCATGCAGGCAGGATGCCCAGTGTTGTGCCAACGATCATCATCGATACCCGAAGTTTACGGCAATGTCGGCAATCTTGTTGAGCACGGATCGATCGAAGAATTTCATTCCAACCTGCTTAAGCTCGAAGATCCAATGACTCGGCAGGCGATCATCAATCAGGGATTTGACAATGTTAAAAGATTCAGCTGGGCTGAGACGATGAGTCAGACCTTTGAATTCTATCGACTGTTTTTCTAAATCGCGGGATTTTTATCCTTCAGAGCCAGTTAGTCAGCCAAACCTCGACAACCTGAGGCCTTTGTCTGTCAAAAGTGGCGCGAATCCTGATGTCATCGCGTGCTTTGATAAAGCTCCACTCGCTAAACCATTGACCGACGCTGTGTAAAATCCCCAGGTGGAATTGATTTTGTGAGCATTGGCCGGAAATATTATTGAATCGAGTTTCCTGCTCGCGCAACGCACCATTGTAGGTCCGTGTGACCTCTCTGCAATCTGCCAGCGGAGCCCGCACTGTGTGAGTGGGTTTTTGAACACCCCCTGAAAATCTTACCGGCAGGCTGTACTGGTAGTAGCGGTCTACTTGATAGAAGTCTAACTGCATCCCCGGTCCACCTCGGATCGCCTCCGCATGGGCGTCAGCCATGAAATTCATTCGAGGCATCGTGAGTCCGGAAACCTGTTGGTCTTTGACGTCTACCTTCTGGATAGGCTGTTCTTTCGGTTTGCGGCCTATGGTGTAAACCGGGGTTGTCGTGTACCTCGAACCAATCGCGGATGAATCGTCTGATCGTACCACAACATCTTTTAGGATCAGGCCATAGGTTGGTCCTGCGGGGACCGTTGCCGTGCCGTTGGAATCGGGAACGCCAAATGAATAGTGATAGCCTTTTGCTAGCGACTTTATTGTATCGTTATTGTTTTTGATAGCCTGCCACACAGCTTCGCCACCGCCTTCGCCCATTGTGCGAGCAAGCTCGGCAGTGGGTGTCGAGGTAGGAACATGGTCTGCTTTGAGAAAGCCAGGATCAATGCGACGCCTAGCCGAAGAATCCCAATTCATGTGCTCGTCATGGTAAGTTTTTACTTTTTTCTGCAGATTTTCATGACGCAGGATTTCCGTAAGAATCGGATTCTCTTTGGGAACGATGTGGAAATTTTTGAGAAGGTCGGGATTAATTTTAAAAATCCGCGCTGCCTTTGCCGTGGCATAGGTCGAGGCCGGGGATTCCGCTCTGAGGGGGTTTGCGAGGCAGACAAAGGTCCCTAGAGCGATCATCTTGAGATCACTTAATTTCATCCGACTGATTTCCTTCACTAGTTCAAGCTTCTTTAAGCTCGTGCCAAGTGTCGGTAGCTCGCGGACAAAGGCTTACAAGAAAAATATAAGTCGTGAATATTAAAGCAGAGTCATGTCTGATTGAGGATTCAACCAAGTGGGTCGGTACTGTCCTGTCGGTTGCTTTTAACTCTACTGCGTTAAGTCGACGATTGCTGCGTTGCTTGCAGGGAAAAAATCCTCATTT
>CAZOSN010000013.1:0-32195 GCA_964582405.1 uncultured Oligoflexales bacterium
GATACAAAGGGAAGGGTTTAATGCTCCGAGCGAGGGCAGATCTTGGGTAAGCTAGCGGGTAGATTTCGAAAAATCTTTAGGTTGGCCAACCTACTGCGCGTGAGTTTGGCTAAACCAATATTTCGCAGTAACAAGCAAAGATGCGAAAAACTACACAGTTGGACGACGATTCAGGACCTCCTTGAAGCCCAAGACAATGATCGACTCCGTCATCTTTGCGAGGAAGAACCTATTCAACCGCTGATAAGTCTCTACCGAGGAACCCCCATTTGCCGCGACTGCGGGTATATCGCTAACCACGATATCATCTTGAATATTGACAACCTTGTGTCTAACCTACGCACCCTCGACATCTGATTTTCCAATTGAGAATTCGACCAAGGATGTTAGAAAAGCACTTTGACTTCTCAACATTTTGGTCCGCGCGGGAGTAGACCATGCAATACCAAAAGGTATTTATCGATCACTTCGCTTATGAACTTCCGACCGAAGTGATCACCTCGCGGGAACTTGAGGAACGACTTTGGCCTGTTTATAACAAGCTCAAGATTCCTCTCGGTCAGTTTGAAGCTATGACGGGAATCCGTGAACGTCGCTGGTGGCCAAAAAATTTTGCAGTCTCCGATGGGGCGGTTCAGGCTGCACAAAAGGCGCTTGATGCCTGCCAGATGAACGCAAAAGACATCGATATTGTGATCTATGCGGGGGTTTGCCGCGATCTCTATGAGCCCGCCACGGCATGCCGTGTGGCGGCAAAATTGGGCATCACGGGATCTGCCCAGGCGTACGATGTCAGCAATGCCTGTTTGGGCGTCATGAACGGCATGATTGATGTTGCAAACCGGATTGAGCTTGGGCAAATCCGTGCTGGTTTGGTAGTCTCCTGCGAATCTTCGCGCGACATCACCGAAGATGTCATTCTCCAGATGCTCGAAGACCCCGTGATGGAGCGATTTACCAAGGCCCTTGCGACGCTTACTGGTGGATCGGGGGCTGCTGCGGTACTTTTGACCGACGGATCTTTCGGAGCGGACAGTCATCGCCTCATAGGCGGCGTCAACCGCTCGGCGCTCGATCAGCACGAACTGTGCCGGTGGGGCGTGCAAAAAATTAAAAATCGCAAGTTTGAACAGTTCATCACCACAGATGCGGTCAACGTGCTGCGGCATGGTTTGGCGCTTGGGGTGAAGACCTGGCAGCTGCTTTTGCAGGAGCTCGGCTGGGGGATCGACTTGGTGGATAAGATTATCTCTCATCAGGTCGGCAAGGCCCATCGGGAATCGATCATGCGTTCGGTCGGGCTTCCGCTCACCCACGACTACCCTACCTACGAGCTTTTGGGCAATATCGGAAGTGTTTCGGTACCGCTCACGGCCGCGATGGCTGCGGAACGCGGTTTCCTCTGTCGGGGCGATCAGGTTGGCCTGCTCGGCATTGGCAGCGGTCTTAATTGTCTGATGATGGGGGTTAAATGGTGATGCTTCCTCACGAGACCCAGCAGCTCTACCCTTTTACAAGCCGATTTTTCCCTCTGGATGGGCTGAAATACCACTATGTTGATGAAGGTCAGGGTGAGCCTATTTTGCTAGTTCATGGCAACCCCACCTGGAGCTTCTACTACCGCAACCTGATCCAGGCTCTTAAAGACCGCCATCGCATGATTGCCCCTGATCACATCGGCATGGGGCTGTCGAGTAAGCCGGGCAAAGACGATTATGGATTTCGGCTCATCGATCGGGTCGATAATCTGTCGCGGTTTATGGATCATTTGGCGATAAATGAACCTATCACGCTCGTTGTCCACGACTGGGGCGGCATGATCGGCCTGACCTGGGCTCGTAAGAACTTGTCCCGGATCAAGCGACTAATTCTGCTCAACACATCCGGCTTTCATTTGCCTGACAAGAAAAAACTGCCGCTAAGTCTGAAAATCTGCCGCAATACCCACCTTGGTACCGGTATGGTTCTCGGCCTGAACAGCTTCACCCACGCAGCCAACCGCTGGTGCTCGGTCAAAGGTCTGTCGCTGGACGTTAAAAAAGGATACCTCGCACCGCATCCGACTTGGCATGAACGACTGGCAGTTCTCAAGTTTGTTCAGGATATCCCCTTGAGTTCGGCTGACCCCAGTTTTGCAATCGTAACCGAAACTCAGGCAAGCCTTCGTAAGATGCAGCATATCCCGACACTTGTTCTATGGGGGGCCAAGGATTTTGTTTTTGATGACGATTTCTATAGCGAATGGCGCGAATATTTGCCGAAGGCTGAATTTCACTATATTCGTGACGCCGGTCACTATGTGCTTGAGGACAATTTCGAATTCTGTCTCGAAAAAATCACGGCGTTTTTAGCAAAAGACTTAGAGCTCGCTTAAAAGGGTGGTGGCCATGCAGATCGCTGACTTCGTCGATGCCATGGCGCGACGTGTGCCCTATCAGGCTGCGGTTATTTTTCCCGAAGGAAGGGATCGTTCAGGTCGCGTAAGCTACACGCATCTGACCTATCAGCAGCTAGCTTACAATACTGGGGAACTAGCTCTAAAATTGAGTGAATACGGTATCGCTAAGGGCGATCGCGTGGCGCTTATGGTCAAACCATGCTTGGAGTTTTTTACTCTGACTTTCAGCTTATTCAAGCTTGGTGCTGTGCCTGTTTTTATCGATCCAGGCATTGGTCGGCATTATTTGGGGGCATGCCTCCGCGATGCTGCTCCCAGCGCGTTCATTGGGATCCCGAAGGCGCAGATCGCAAGGCTCATGTTCGGTTGGGAACGGGGCAAACTTAAGCATGTGATCACCGTCGGAAGCTCGTTTGGCTTTGGCGGGATCACGCTCGATTTCCTAAAGGCGCGACCTGGCAAAACCAGCGGACAATTGCCCGAACTTGAGGGTTGCGATACGGCGGCGATTCTCTTTACAAGCGGCAGCACGGGCGCACCGAAAGGTGCCGTGTACAAACACAGCAATTTTATGGCTCAAGTCCGCGCGTTGCAAACAACCTATGCGATCCAGCCTGGTGAAATCGATCTTTGCACGTTTCCCCTGTTCGCTCTTTTTGCCCCCGCTTTGGGTATGACGGCCCTGATTCCCGATATGGATTTCACGCGACCTGGACAGGTTGATCCGGTGAGACTATTCGAACCGCTTGAAAATTTCGAAGTCCGAAACCTGTTCGGTTCGCCAGCTTTGCTTGCGGTGCTGGCTGATGCCTGCCTTGCAAAAGGCTTTAGGCTGCCGACGCTAAAGCGCGTGATCTCTGCGGGAGCCCCGGTGCCGTTCCCCGTGTTATCAAAGCTCAAGCCAGCTTTGGCGCCAGAAGCCGAAATATTCACGCCTTATGGCGCGACTGAGGCTCTGCCAATTGCGAGCATGGGTGCCAGCGAAATCCTGGCCGAGACCGCGCGACGCACAAAGGAAGGTTTTGGTATATGCGTTGGTAGACCTGTTGCTGGGGTAGCCATAAAAATAATCGGTATCACGGATAATGCGATTTCAGACGACTCGTCTGTTCATTTCAAAGAGCTTGAGTCCTATGATGTCGGTGAAATTGTGGTCTCGGGACCTCAGGTTACCGAGGCCTATTTCAACAAGCCCGAAGCGACGGCTCTTGCCAAAATATCAGGGGGTGCGCCTGGCAAATTCTGGCATCGGATGGGCGATGTTGGCTATAAGGACGACCAAGGTAGGCTGTGGTTTTGTGGACGCAAAACCCACCGGGTCGAATCAGATCAAGGTGTGATGTATACGATCCCCTGCGAGGGAATATTTAATAATCATCCCAAGGTGAGACGCACAGCGCTTGTCGGAGTAGGGATTCCCCGTAGAGAAACGCCAGTCTTGTGCGTCGAAATCCCTAAGGACCAAAAATCAGCGCGTGACACCCTTAGGTCTGAGCTTCGTAGCCTCGGTCTTAAAAATCCCAAGACCGCCACAATCGAGCAATTTATCTTCGTTGACAGGTTTCCCGTCGATACCCGTCACAATTCCAAAATATTTCGAGAGAAGCTCAGAGTCCTGGCCGAAAAGGAGTTGAATCGATGACGGATCATAAGATTCTGGTCACAGGTGGCACCGGCTTTCTGGGTAAGGCCATCGCGCGCAAACTGATTGCAACCGGCAATCGCGTCATCTGCCTTGCGCGTCATCCGGATGCCGAACTTCAGGATCTTGGGGCCGGTATGATCACAGCCGATATCGCCGATTCGGACTGGGTAAATCAATTGAGCGGTATCGACGCGATTATCCATACGGCCGCAAAGGCGGGCGTATGGGGGAGTTACCACAGCTATGCGAGACCCAACATCGTGGGCACCGAGAACGTGCTCAAGGCCATGCGCCTTCATGGAATAAAGTACCTTGTGCACACGAGCACACCGAGCGTGACGTTTACCGGTAAGGATCAAACAGGTGCAGATGAATCAGAAGCCTATGCCCCAAGTTTTTTTAACTTTTACCAGAGCACGAAAGCACATGCAGAGCAATTGGTGCTAGGCGCCAAAGACCTTTGCGCTGTGGCTCTGCGGCCTCATCTTATCTGGGGACCTCAAGACAACCAACTGGTGCCTAGAATCCTTGAACGAGGAAGACAGGGAAAGCTCAAGCTGGTCGATCACGGCAAAAAGCTAGTTGATGCCGTGTATATCGATAACGCGGCTGATGCTCATATCCTAGCCTTGCAAAAGCTTACAAACAGCAACGAAATCCGGGGTAAGGTCTACTACATCACCAACCAGGAACCCTGGCCTATGAAAGATATCATCAACGGGATATTAGCCGCAGGTGGCCTTCCGCCTCTGCATCAATCGATCCCGGCCCATCTCGCCTACTTGGCAGGGGCGGCTATGGAAAAAACCTACGGGTTTTTGGGAAAAGATGCCGAACCGCCCATGACCCGCTTTGTCGCCCGGCAGCTAGCGACCGCTCACTGGTTTGCCAAGGACCGCGCCGTCAACGAGCTTGGCTATATTCCCAAAATCTCGATGTCTGAAGGGATGGCCCGGTTAAAGCAGAGCCTTTGAATTCAGCCTTTTTTGAGCTTTCGTATCAGGTTCGGGGTGATAGTCCGATCCAAAAGTTTTGGATTCGAGCTGGGCCTTGTGCGAATTAAGAGTCATTATAGTCTTCCAATCTTGTCTGACGAGCTTTCGGAGGATCGAGGAGAGATTTTCAGGGCGAGTTCAGGGAGCATGGTGCTGCGGTCGGACTGTTTTTTATTTTTTTCTGCTGTTGCATTAGCTTTGCCCTGAGCCATGGCCATGATGAGCTGGTAGGCTGCTTCGAATTCGTCTTCCTTGAGCAGCATGAGTCGGTCTTTGATCTGAGAAATCTTTTGGAAACGATTGCGCGCCAATCCCAAAACCGAAAGATCTTTGGCTTGACCATCCAAATAATGCGTGACGTCATCAATGGAAACCTCGGTCTCAGCCATCTCGATCTCCCTTCGAGTTCGCTATCGGCCGATGACGAGTTTTTCTTAGGGGCTAACTGGGCAAATTTGTGGCAGCGGCGAGCCAAACCGTGAATTCAGAGCCCACGCCAAGCTCGCTCTTAAGAGATATTTCTCCGTTCAGCCGATTCACAAAATGCTTGACGATCGCAAGCCCTAGCCCCGTGCCACCTGTCGTTCGACCTCTATCGGCACTAACGCGGAAAAAACGCTCAAAGATACGCTCCTGATTTTGCGGCGAAATCCCGATACCGTTGTCAAGGACGATCAGAGCCACGCTTTCGGATCCAGCATTGTGTATGGTCCTGATGGTGATCTGACCGGCAAGCTCTGTGTAGTGGATGGCATTGGTAAGCAGGTTGTCGGCGATATGACTCATAGCCCGCGGCTCGCCCCAGACCTTGGGTGTGTTTTCGGGAAAATCATAGTAAATCGTTAGATTTTTTCTGTCGATCAAAGGCTTAAGGCGAGCGGCGACCTCGTAAATTACGCCTGACCAGGATACGGGCTCGCGGCTGATTTCGCCCTTTGCGCTTTCGATCGTGGCAAGCTTGAGTAGGTCGTTGACAAGGACGATCAATCGGTCGACATTTGAGCCCACGATTTCCAAAAATTTGCGTGCGGTTGCTGTATCATCAAGCGCTCCGGCCAGAAGAGTTTCGGTATACCCTTTGATTGATGTAAGCGGAGTTTTTAGCTCGTGAGCGATATTGGTAGAAAAATCTCGCCTCATCCTTTCCATCTCTTCACGTTCAGCCAGATGGGCTTTAAATCTTTGATTGAAAGTTTCGATAACCGCGCCTAAGCCTCCGAGTTCGAAGAGCGGAATTTGCATGGGTTTTTGCTCGCCGGGGGTAACCAGCAGACTTTCCAACGCCTGCACGGGTTTAAGGACCCTCTTAAACCAATACGTTGTCATAAAAAGTGCCAGGCAAAGCCCAAGCGCCAAGGCGACCGCAAGAACCCCAAAGGGCGAGATTCTCGCGACAGGAAGAGCTGGATGACCAATGAGCAAAAATACCGCCTCGTTGCCCTGATTCACGAGTCGCGCGCCATACCACCGTTCTTCTGAATTAAATGCTTCCTTTTCTGCTCGAAAGCCAACGCCAGTCAGCCGGGCGGCTTCTATTTCTGGCCGCGACAACGGCGAGGTCAGGGGCAAGTCTGGGCGCGAATTGAACAGAACATCGCCTGTGGAGTTTATGATGGCTAGCTCGGCACCGCTTCCTAAGAGATCCAAGGCGCGGCGGGCGAGAGGTTCATCGATCCTTTGCACCAGTGGCTTGACCAGCTGAAGCTCGCGCTGGAGTGTTTCGGCCGCAAATTCATGAGCCCGGGTGCTGAGCCGGTTAAAGACGATAAAACCTAAACCGAGGGCAAAGCCTGTTATGGGAATGCAAAAGCGAGCAAATAATAACCAAAAGCGCCGCGAGGTTAGCATCAATGGTCTCGAAACCGATAACCAATGCCCCGGACGGTTTCGATGCTATCGCGCGCGCCGCCTAGTTTTTTGCGAATCGCATTGATGTGGACGTCTATATTTCTGTCGATCAGGGCCACGGCGCCGCCGCTCACGAAATCAAGTAGTCGCTCCCGGGTAAAAACGATGCCCGGCTGTCCCGCCAAGGTCTCGAGCAAACGAAACTCGGCCAGAGTGAACGTCACCTGCGTCCTATCAACCTTGACCTGAAACCTTTCGCTATCGATCTCAATGGGTCCTCGCTTTATAACTTTGCCCGAATTCTCCACGGGCTTAGCCTCAGCTGCTGGACGCCCTCGCACGCGGGTATAGATTCTGGCGATGAGCTCTTTGATGCTGAAAGGTTTGACCACATAGTCATCAGCCCCCATTCCTAGCCCAAAGACGATGTCGGCTTCTTCGCCTTTCGCAGTCAGAATGATGATCGGGACATCGCGGGTCGCATCCAGGCTCTTAAGCTCACGGCAAATTTCAGTGCCACTTTTAGATGGCAGCATGAGGTCTAGGATCACCAAGTCAAATTCTTCGGCCTTGGCGCGTTCAAGGCCAACCGCTCCGTCTTCCTCAGCTTCAACCTTAAAACCCTCTCGGGATAGGTTGTAGACCAGAAGGCTTCGAATATCCGGCTCATCTTCGATTACAAGGATTCTTTTCATAGAAAACCCACCTACGAATGCCTAAGATTTGTGTACTCGGCGATCTCAATCCACATATCGACCAAGATCTTGCTTATCTTGTCAAGGTGCCTTGCAACTCCCTGCACCAGTAAGACTTGACTAGGGTTTGCGGCCTTTTCAGCCAATTCCAATTCGACTTGCGTTTTAATTTCGCGCTTCACCCGGCTGCACTCCTGCTGCTGCTTTTCTAGTTCGGCCGCAAAGGGTGCGCCGCTACCGTCCTTAAGGTATCCGATAACCAAACGGAGCATATTGGTAACCAGCGTGAACTGCATCTTGAACGATTGATCAAGTTGCACATGATCGCCAGCCATTTTGCGGGTTTTTTTGGCAATGCGGTAGACATAGGTATGAGTGCGTTCTAGATCCTGACCTAGCTTAAAAATATGAATCACTCGTTTTAAGTCGGATGCCACGGGATGATGCAAGGCAAGGAGTTTGAGCATGCTCTCTTCGAGTTCATCAAAAACTTCTTGGTAATGCTCTTGAGTATCTTCGATTTTTCTCGCCAGTTCCATATTGCCGGTCAAAAAAGCAACCGATACGCTCTCAAGATGCGTCAGGCAAACATCCGCCATATCAACCGCACCGCTGTATAGTTTGTCAATTTGGGTACTTACAATAGTCATGCTCGATAACGCCTCAATTCCTAAAAGGGGTTAACCAAAACGCCCCGTGATGTAATCTTCAGTCTCTTTGCATATGGGATTGGTAAATAAGTCAGCGGTTTTAGCGAACTCAATCACGCGCCCATCCAGGAAAAACGCCGTATAGTCTGAGACCCGAGAGGCCTGCTGCATGTTGTGCGTTACGATGACGATCGTGTACTGATCCTTTAGCGACAGAATGAGCTCCTCGATCTTGAGCGTCGAGCGTGGATCGAGTGCCGAGCAGGGTTCGTCCATAAGGATCACCGAAGGCTTAACCGCGATCGCGCGGGCTATCGACAACCTTTGGTGCTGGCCGCCCGACAACCCCAGAGCAGAATCTTTGAGACGATCTTTCACTTCGTCCCACAAATTTGCCTGCTTGAGGCTCAGCTCGCATGTTTCTTCGAGCAATGATTTTTGTGTAATTCCGCCGATTCGCAGGCCATAAACCACGTTTTCGAAGATTGATTTCGGAAAAGGTGTCGGTTTCTGAAAAACCATACCGATTCGCCGTCTTAGATGAATCACGTCCAGGTCCGGATCATTGATCTCGGTATCCTGAAGTTTAATACTGCCCTGAACCCTTACGCCATCGATCAAATCGTTCATTCGATTGAAGCAGCGCAAAAAGGTTGATTTTCCGCAACCTGACGGACCGATCAGGGATGTGACCTGCTTCTTGGGCATAGCAAGGTCAATGCTAAACAAGGCCTGCTTCGAGCCGTAAAAGAGGTCGAGGCTTTTGGTCCAGAGCGCCGGGTCGGAGATCGCGCAGATGCTATTTGGATGAGACAATCGTCCTCCCGGTATTAAACCGTAAATGATCGAGCCCCCCGCCGAGGCCCCTAAAAATTCTGGATGCGATACTTGCGCCGAAGTCGCGTGCGCAGAGCTATCGCAAATCCACTTAAGACAACCACGATCAGAATCAGGAGCAAAGTTGTTACATACACCATAGGTTTCGCCGCTTCAACATTCGGTGACTGAAACGAAATATCATAAATATGGAATCCCAGGTGCATGAACTTGCGCTCTGGGTGAATAAACGGCCATTCCCCATCGAAAGCCAATGATGGTGCTAGTTTCACGACACCGGTGATCATGAGTGGCGCCACCTCGCCAGCTGCCCTGGCCATGGCAAGGATAAACCCTGTCAGAATGCCGCCCGATGCTGCTGGAATACAAACTCTGTAGAGGGTCTGGAATTTCGTGGCCCCCAAGGCATAGGAGTTCTCCCGAATTGCGCGCGGGATCGCGCTTAAGGCCTCCTCCGTTGCGACAATGACGACAGGGATAGTTAAAAGCCCTAGAGTTAACGAGGCCCAGAGAATCCCGCCCGTACCAAACGTCGGCTCAGGAAGCCGCTCGGCGAAAAAAAGCTCATCAATCGACCCGCCTATCCCGTACACGAAAAAACCCAGACCAAAGATACCAAAAACAATCGCGGGAATGCTTGCGAGGTTGTTTACTGCGATGCGCACGGCCCTTACGACAAAGCCATCCCTGGCATATTCATGCAGATAAATCCCTGCCATGACCCCCAGGGGAAAGGACATAACGCTCATGATAAGAATTAGAATCACGGTTCCGAAGATTGCTGGAAACAACCCGCCTTCGGTATTCGACTCCCGGGGATTGTCAAAAAATAGCTCGTTGAGTCGGGTCATGAAATACCCGGCCTTAGCCACGGTGGACATTTCGTTGGGCAGATAAAATCGAACGATGTCTGAAAACTTGATATCCTTGGTCCTACCATCGGCAGCCTTCATCGTCACGAAATTGCGCGCTAATTCCTGCTCGGCGACGTGAACAAGCTCAAGCTTTAGCTTAAAAGTCTCCCGCAATTTTTTTTCAACGGCGGCATGGCCATCGGCTGAAAAACCTCGCGTGTGTCCAAATTTCTTATAATAAGCTTTGCGTGCATCTGACGTAAATTGTTCGATCAGACGGTTGGTCGATTCGATATCCTCCCTAAGCTCCGCGATCTCTCTGAGTTTACCTCGGCTTGCCGCGAACACCGTCTGAAAATGCTGGAAAACATCGGTAGAGCCAGCCTCAAACGATGGCGCTGCCACGCTCTCGATCTTGCCATAGAAATTGCCATACTCTAGGCGCTCGATCACGAGCAAATCGAGAGGCTGCGAGATTCCCTCAAAATCCTTGCGACTAATCCAGCGAAAATCGGCACCATTCAAATCGCGGTTGCCGATCTTCGCCAAAACTTTGGCCTCCCCCATGGCGTCGATTTCTTCGTCAACTTTTTCTCCCCAAACGGGAGTCGCAAGCTTGAATTCATAAACAGCTTTGGGCCAAAAGGCTGTACTGCCGTTCTTCGCGATTACTCCAAATAATGCCAGAACCAGCAGCACGATACCGCTAAAACCAAAGCTAGCGACCCAGACCATGGGCTCGCCGCGCTTGAAAAATAGGATCAGGGGCTTCAGACGTCGGCTAGAATTTGCCATATTTCTTCCTTAGCTTATGCCTCACTGCTTCGGCGACGGAATTAAGGAAAAAAGTCATGCAGAACAGGATCACGGCGCATAAAAACAGCGTCCTGTAAAGAGTGCCACCCACGGGTGCTTCCGAAACCTCGACGGCGATATTAGCCGAAAGTGTTCTCATGCCATTGAACGGGCTCAGGTCGATGATCGGGGTATTGCCTGTTGCCATGAGAACAATCATCGTTTCTCCGATAGCGCGGCCAATGCCGAGCATCGTTGCCGCAAATATACCTGGGCTTGCGGACGGTAGCACAAGTCGCCATACCGTCTGCCACCGGCTTGCTCCTAATGCCAGAGAGGACGCCACAATGGTTTTTGGTACGTTTGACAAGCTGTCCTCTGCGATCGACAAAATAATCGGTATGACTGCAAAACCTAAGGCAAAGGCAATCACCACGCTATTGCGCAGATCAAAATGAATGCCCAAATGGTCAAACAACCACTGAGGCAGGGGGCCTCCAAATATTTTGAGCTCAACGTAGTCTGTAATGAGCCAGGCAAGGCCGCATGTTGCCAAGAAGGTTGGCACAAACATCGTAAATTCGTACCCGCGTCCCAAACTCTTTGCCCAGGATCTGCCCGCAATGAACGGCCAAATGACTAAAAAGCCGGTCATCACTATGGGAAAAGCGAGAAAGAAAATCAGGACCGCGAGCAGATGCTGTCCTACGAGCGGTGCAAACCATAGCGCGGCCATAAATCCGACGACCACCGAGGGCAGGGATGCCATGAGTTCGATCGCGGGTTTTGCCACTTTTTTGACCCCATCGCTGGCAAATTGACTCAAATAGATGGCACCCAGCAAACTAAGGGGCAGCGCCAGCAAAAGGGCGTAAAATGTCCCCTTGAGTGTGCCGAATATGAGCGGCACAAGGCTCAGCTTGGATTCGAATTCATCGCTGCCTCCCGTCGATTGCCAAACAAAAGCCGCCTTTTCGTAGGACTCATACCAGATTTTCCGGAACATGGCTTTAAAGTTAGCTTCGGGATGGGCGGCATCGAGCAGCCAATGGATAAGCTCACCTTTGCTATTTAAGGCCAATAGCCCATCGTTACGGTTGGCATAGGCAAATAATTTAAACGGCGATGGTTCGTGGAAACTAAAAAGTTGCCGCTCATTGGTGAGGTACTGCACGCGGATCAATCCTACGGCATCCTGAGACACAATCGTCTTGTCCCGCCAGGAATGCTCAAGGCGCTGAATCCCCGCGCTATGTCCTACCAAATCATGAAACTTGACCCAACGTCCACGGTAGCTCTGCCAGCTCGAAAGATTTCCATCGCTGTCTCCCAAGACCAAAGACTGATCGCCAAAAACATAGTTTACCGCCGTGATGCTCGCGGACCTATCATAGAAAAAGTGGTCCTTGGTCAAATTTTGGTTTTCGCCCCAATCATAGACGAGGATCGTGGGTGAGCCGGCAGCGGCTACCACGAGCTGATCGCCGTTTTGAGAGACAGCCAGGGCGCCGAATTTTTTAGCTTCATCTGGGTCAATACTTATCGTCGTATGAACCGGCTCGCCACCGCCGAACAGCCCGGCGCTTTTTTCGATCCGTTCGTAGAGCAACTGACCATCTTCACGCAATGCCACACGGGTTAATTCGCCATTTTTGCCATTTCTCAGCCAGACCCTTTGCAATGGCTTTTCAAATGCTGCAAATTCGCCGATGAGCTGGCATTGCACGTCCTCATGCTTGGTGCCATCGTCAGCATAACGGGGCTCAAAGCGAAGCCTGGCTAAAGAGCTTGTTCCATCCTGCCACTGCAGCGAGAGGTAGCCTTGGCTATGAGCCTCAACGCCCACCAAATTCTCGTTCCGATGAGCGATTTCTCTTAAATCTACGGTGCTCTCAAACTTATCTTTGTCTAATTTGGTAAGGACCACCGTACCATCTCGGTGAACCGTAAATGCCAATTTTTGCAAATCGTCGATGCCGATCGCGAGTGTCTCGCCATGAAGCGAGACAGCTTTGGCGAGGTCATGACGCGCGTTCAACTCTGCTTTGGGGGATTCAAAAAGAGGCAATACCACGCGAAGGATGATGACTAGAATTCCGATCACGGCGGCAATGACGGCAATTCCTGCTGCGGAAATTACCCAAGCAGCCAAACGATCGATTCGTTTGGCTGCCTTAAGATTCTTACCGAGGTAATTGGTATCGTCAGGTTCGCCCTCAAGATACCCGGATTTCACAAGCTTACTCACGAACTAGAAAATCCTCTATGGTTCGGCCTGAAAGAAAGGGTCAGAACAAACCATATCTTCTCGTTTAAATAGAGTGAAACAAATCAGGTCTGCGAAAAAAAATTTAGATTAGGGCGTGTTGACGGATTCAGGACTTGTTGTCATCAAGAAGCGCTTTCTGTTTTTCAACAACGGAGACGGGTAGGGCTCCGTATCCGTCTTTGACTACGATCTGCTGGCCTTCTTTGGAAAGAACAAATTTCATAAATTCGCGAACCAATGGTGAAGCTGGTTGTTTGGGGGCCTTGATGATGTAGATATAAAGCGAACGGCCTAATGGGTATTTGCCATTAAGAGCATTGTCAAACGTTGGCTCGACAAATGGCTCGCCAGCTTTTTTTGAAAGCGCAACAGCGCGGACTTCGCTGGTCTTATAACCGATGCCAGAGTAGCCAATTCCTGCAAGGTCGGTGCCGACACCGTTGACGACCGAGGCTGAGCCGGGTTGCTCTTTGACAGAATCCTTGTAGTCGCCTTTGAAAAGAGCTTCTTCTTTGAAGAAGCCATAGGTTCCGGAAGCAGAATTGCGCCCGTAGAGGCTGATCGGCTTATTGGACCACTGACCGGTTAATCCCAGCTGTCCCCAGGTGGTGATGTCTTTGCCAAACCCTCCGTTACGATTTTTGGAAAAGATGGCGTCAACCTCTTGCAGCGACAAACCCTTGATCGGGTTATCGCGGTGAACATAAACGGCCAGAGTATCGATGGCGACGGATATTTCGGTGGGAGCAAACCCGAATTTTTTCTCAAACTCTTCTTTTTCTGAGCTCTTCATGGACCTTGACATGGGTCCCAGCTGCGAGACACCCTGGATCAACGCGGGCGGCGCTGTGCTCGAGCCTTTGCCTTCAACCTGAATCTTGACGCCTGGATAGATCTTTGCGAACGCTTCCGACCACATGGTCATGAGGTTGTTCAATGTATCAGATCCCACAGCGCTCAAGTTGCCGCTGATACCTGGCACTTTTTGATAACTGTAACTCTCCGCTGCGGAGGCCATAGTCCCAATAAGCGCAGGAACCAAAGCTAGAGCACGCAATTTTCCTAATTTCATTTTTTTCTACTCCATCCGAGTGACTTAAAATCGGAGCATTCTACCTTAAGGACTCAGGCAAAATATTAAGGATTTGTTAAAATTTAGGCTGATTTTAGCTTCCCGTCAATCGTAATATGCCAACAATACATAAGCTCTAGTGGGCTGTAGGGTACGACCTGGGGAAGTGTAAACGTCAATGAGTTGGTTGGTGGACCAGTCCCTGGTTCTTGGAAACCTGTGCCAATGAATTAAAAGTATTCCAGAATAATACAGGAGCCCCCCGTGGCGAGGCCCAGTCTAAAAACGCCGCCGCTGCTTTGCCAGTGTAGGTTGCCTCAAGTTGAATACCAGCAAAATCGGCAAACCGCGCGATCGCCTGACCTACGGCTGGAGTCGCCGCGCCATAGCCGGGGCTGTAGTAGCGATCAAGTAGGATGAACTGCTCGCTGAATTCATGAGCAGAGGGGCTGATCTGCTTGAGGTAGCGCATTGTCTGTCGTCTAAGGTTGGACACGGTCTTCGTCGTGCAGGCTGAGAATGGGCCCAATCTTGCTGGAGCCGCGCGCACGCCGACGATTTTGCTATTGAGTCCAGCTATTTGGATACCTAGGCTAAGTCCTGCCAAGGTTGCCTGCGATCCGACCGCGCAAAAGATATACTCGGGCTCCGGACATAGTCCACGCGATATTTGCCACGAAAGTTCGAGCGCGGCATTGATATAGGCCAAAGTTCCGAGCACGGTAGATCCTCCGGCCCAGAGCAGATAATCGCCGGACGATGCCTTGAGCCGATGGGCGTAAAAACCCCTGAGACAGGCAAACAACGACTCGTACGGAATCAGCGTAGCACCGTGCTCTTGCATCAGTCTTTGGTTGAGCTCCACCTGAAGCGACCAGGGCTGAGGGAAGGTAAGGATCGTGCATCGAATGCCCAATCTTCGGCAAAAAATGGCCGTGGCGACCCCATGGTTGGTCCCCGTGCCTCCAAAGGTTATGAGATGCGTCTTGTTGTGGCGCAGGACGTCGCTCAGGATAAAGGCGAGTTTGCGGACTTTGTTGCCTCCATAGGCCAAGCTTGATCGATCATCGCGCTTGACCCATGCGTGCGGCCCAAGTCCCGGCATCGGTTGCACCGGGGTTGGCAGGGCGCAGAAGTCGAGCGGGGCGACATGGTTGCCCAACGCGGGAAAGTAATCGAAAATAGGGTAAGGCTGAGTCATCATGGCAAGAATTTAGTTGAGTCGCCTCGACTATGCAACGATCTATTTTAGCAAATGGCGAGCTGGCTCCGCGTCATTGAGCGGCGGTTAAAAAATCAGACCGCTGGCGGAATCGCATCAAAGAAATGTTCGGCAATCAAAGTCTGCAACGCGAGCATATGTCTTGTCAGAGTGTAGGTCCCGTGTCCAAAAATGGTTGTCACAAAATTGGGCCAGCGGTGCGCATGATCCTGAAGATCCACCAAACAGCTTGTGCCGGCATTGAGCGGTCGGGCGGTTGCCCGAGTTAGCTGGCGCCACAGGGGGAAATGATCACCTGGATCGAGGATCGCATTGAGCTTGGCGTTAAGAGCGCGCTCCTCGGATGTTGGGGCAATGAAGTCCGAACCAGCGATGGCAAAGCGTTGAACATAGTCGCCTTTTTGGGTAAAAAATCCGCTTCGAAGGTTGCCGGCGTCGAGATCTAGACCTCGGTGGTTTACGATATTAAAAAGCCTTGGTTCGGATTCTTTTGGCCAGGGGTACCGCGGTGGCGTCCCTAGGCCAACGAAATAAAAATTGCGGCACTTCAAGCTTTTCAGCGCATCATGACAGGCGGGAAAGTGCATGGCCAAGAATTCCCGAAATGCGCGCGCCGTCTCCGCCTGAGGCGAATCCTCCATCGCAAAAAAAAGCGCGAGCAACGCGAATATTTGGCCAGCATGGGAATGGCCAATAAACATGAGTTGATCGTTAACGCCAAGCTCGTGGTCTCGACGCTTGAGCTCCTGGCTCAGATCCTGAAGTCCACGAAGGCGTCCCACGTGGTGGTTCGCTGAATTCCAGATGAAATCGCAGCACTCAAGGTTCAGGGCCTGCGCCATGAGATCGATGTACTTGGGCGAGAAATTTCCGAGATCCTTCATCACAAAATTGGTCGATGATTTGAGCAGCCGATGCATCAGAGTTGTTGCCCTAGCGGACATAGAAGGAACCATCATATGTCCAAGCTGAATCAGGCCCAAAGGATCATTACCTGCAAAGGTCCCATGCAAGAGATAGATACGCCGAATTCCATGCCCAAGGTAAATTCTGCCAATTCCTGCCATCGCCTCTCGCCAGGCTTGTGGCTGATCAACGAGAGTTGTTGAATGTTGAGCTATCGGGGGGGTATTAGGTAGCTGTTTAATCGTATAGGCAACCGATGTGATTTTTGGCAAAGCCCCTACAGGACGCTTAAGCTGCCTCCTGTAGATCAGGATTGCTGTGACGAGCGCCACGCCGATGAGGACGCTTAGTATTCCAAGGATAGCTAGCCAAGGCTCCATGAGATGCTACCACCGCTTCTGATAAACCCACCCGAAGGCACCGCGCCTCGCATCGGTGTTGACCGTCATAGCATGAAATGCTTGGCTAATCACGTTACGGTCGCTGCCGCCAATGGCATTGAGCAAAATCAGATGACCCCATACCAGGGTCGCAATAACGATGGCGGCTGTGCTGACGAAAAGTTTGGGCCATTTACGCCAGTACTGGCGATCGTCGATGAAACCAGCCAGAAAAAGGCACAGCGCCGGCATAGTAATATAGCTTGTGATCGAGAGTCGGATCGGGTCAAACTCATCGGTTATCCATGCGGTTCCGAACAGTCCGATGCCCGTGTAAACGGCAAAGAGGCCGTAGAAGTAGGCTCTGAAATGTGGGTCAGCCCAAATTTTCATAAGTTTCAACCCCTTGACCTGTGGGAATAAAGCCAACCACGGGCCTTTTTTTCAACAAGCACTCATTCCTGACATTTGTTACAGAAAATATGCGACCTGAAAGCTTAAGCTGACATGCGAAGTTAGCTTGCCCAGATGTGCCCGAATTTCGCGCTGCGATTCATCTGCGCCTTCGCCGGATAATTTAGCAAGCGGCAGCGAATAGAAAGCCTCGAACAAATTCATGCCCCAGAGCCACTTGGACTGCGCAACCCACAGAATACCAAAGTTGCCGCCAGCAAAAATCCCGAGATCTGATCTTTTACTCTTGTAGGTCGCATCCAAGGCTGACCCAAGCGGATCAAGCGTTGAGTTCCAGTGGGCAAGCCCCAGGTCCCAACCTAAATAAAACGGCATGAAGTCCGAAATAAAATACATCATTTTGTAAGCCGCCGTTACCGACCTAGTGTCGTTGTCATAGCGCGTCCCATCGTCCAGGCGCCCCTGCTCCGTGGTCGATCCATAGCCCAAGGACCATTCCGAAAGCGCAGATTTGCGCCAAGGCATCAGGTAGAATACGCCAAATGATTGCCAGGGTGATCCTCCCAACACCGATAAGCCATATCCTTGGTTTACAATCTGCCGAAGCTCGGACTGGCTATAGGCTAGGACATCACCTTCGATGTCAGCCGTCAGGTCAGCGAGTTCTTCAGCATCCGCATTCGCTCCAGGAGTTTCTTGAGCTGCTGCCGAGCAAGAAATCCCTAACCAAACCAAACTAGCTAAGAAGCATGACAACGCTTTCTGGTGCGTCCACAAATTAAATTCCTCCGCTCGAAACGCTATTATATAGAGTATGCAATTACACTCAAGGATTCAACCTAGTACCTCGTCCAATAAGTATCGCGTCAGCCGAGAAGGCGAATCATGGCCTTGTAAGCATCCTTGTAGATATGGTCGAGAAGATTGTTCTTGATAAAATCCATCGCCTCAAATCTTGTTCGGGTTTTTTGATAGCTCCGGAGCGAGGTCAAGGCATCAAAAATGTCCGCAAAGCCTGCAATCTTGACTTCGGTGAGCAGCTCAGTTCCTGAAATATTGTGTGGGTAACCTCCCCCGTCTTCCCGTTCATGATGGTGTAGGATGATTTCGATTGGAACGAGGCTAAGCGCGGCCTGAGAAACCATTTTTACGCCTAATTCCGGGTGCTTACGAACAAGCTCCCATTCCTGTGCAGTTAGTTTACCTGGCTTGTTAAGCACCGCAAGAGGTACGCCAGATTTTCCTAGATCGTGAAGCAGGCAACCCAACGTAATCTCGAAGAGGTCTTTTTCGTTATTGAGCGACATTTGTAGGGCGATTGCCGTCGCATAGGCGGCGACGCGCGCGCTGTGATAGTATGTGTAGTCGTGATGATACTTTAGCTGCTCGAGCGCCTGAACGCAGCTGGGTTTTTCCTGAATGCAGTGAAGCAAATTTATTGCGATCGACTTTCCTCGGTCGAAGGCTGATTCAGAGAATTCATGTTCAAACAGCAATCTCGAAAACTGCGCGGCAAGGTCCATGATCTGATTGATGCGCTTATCGGGAGGAAGCGTCGTGTCTATCTCGGGCCAGAGGTATACCTTGCGATAAACCTCGACCTTTTCTTGAAAGGCGGGATCGTAATACAGGCATCGATGGCCTTCTGTGTGCAACCTAGCCAGTTCGTCTTTGCTCCAGAAGTATGGCTTTGGTGCGTAAAGAACCATGTGGCCACCTATTCCGATATATAAGTCAAAGTCGGTCACCGAGTCGTTGATCAAACTTGCTAACTGAAAAGCCACAAGGTCGCTTTGGGCTTTTAGATTGGCAAGCAAGGTTGATTTTTTCATAAACATCATCCTTTCAGGAAGATCCTCCCTAAGAGAATCGGCTGACGACTTAAAAGCTTTACGATTTTTTATAAAAAAATATTATATTCTAGTTAAATCAATGAGCTAGAGTGTGTGGTTGTCTGCCAATGAAAGCCATGAAACCGTGCGATTGAATGCAGCCATAGGCCGTTCCTGGCCAGATCGTTGTGAGACGGGAACACGGCACGAGGGGAAGGCCAGTTCGGATTTTGGAAAAGTCAGATTTCATGGTGGCGCCCTGTGGGATTGACCTTGCCAATTGAGGAGATTCTGTTAGATTAACCGTTCGTTTTTGGGATATCTCTCAGAGACAAACCTGAATCATGCTCCGGTGGTGGAATCGGTAGACACAGGAGACTTAAACTCTGGTTAGTCGCCAAATTTGTGTGCTCCAGGAGAAATTCTGGAAGTAGAACCTGTCAAATTCGGGGAAACCTTCGGCACCTTCCAAGGGTGCTTGGCAATCCCGAGCCAAGCTCAAGCGTGCTTGAGAAGGTGTAGAGACTTGACGGCAGGCACCTAATGCTCAAAGCGGGCTATGGTGAAGAGAAAGTCCAGACCACAAAGCACTCGTTTGCGCAGCGAAAGCTGCAGTTGGTAAGAAAATCTCCCGGCCGCAAGGCTGTGCCAGTTCAAGTCTGGCCCGGAGCACCAGGTTCAGTTTATAGCCTCAGAAAAAATCGCCGAAGTCGAGCTATGAGGCTACAGGAGGAATCGAATACCGATCCTTATTTTTTTTACCAAGACATCATAGTCGAGCAGGTTCTCTGCATAGCCATAAAATCCGGTCAGGATCAAATAGGTCCGATTGCCTTCTGCAAATTCATCATCCAAGAAAGTCAGCGGGTTAAATGAGTAGCTGACCTCGATGCGCCCTCCGCGGGTCCCCTTCCGAATTGCGACTGATGCCATGGTCTGGTTTCCGAGATAGCGCAGATTCATATCGCAGTGCCCGATATAGTCATGCACAGGTGAGGACGTTTGATAAAAGATCGGTGCGGAAAATTTGGGAATCAGCTCCAATCCCTCCATGATTTTAACGTGCGGCGCAACAAACCCGCGCTGCAGCGAGCGCGAACCCCGGTAGCCGTCGTGCTGGGACCCCTGACCATTAGAGAGGTGTTCATAGCCCACCTCACTGTCGTGATAAAGGGCATAGAGCTCAGGCATATGATCGATCTCGTAGATCGGCTTTGATGGTGCCTCGGTGAGCCAAAAACCTCGGAAAGTATAGGCGAAGAACCAGGGAAGTTTTTCGTGAAGATGGTGATTGACACTCCACTGCACCACGACATCTCCGAATTCGCCCTGCGCGATATAGTTGGGCAGTCGTTCCACGGAGCTTGGTGTTGTGGCGTAGGCATTTTTGCAAGCCAGAAAAAACAGAGTTGCGATCGTCGTGGTTTTGGCAAGTATGTTCATCGTCATCTTTTTTGAACTGGGAAACCAGGAATCCAGGAGAACAGGAAAAATTTTTCTATTATGGTTTTTGGTAAATGTCGAGCATGGATGACGGTCCAGGTTTATTTGTCTTTAGTAGACATCGGTCTTGATCCTCCAATTGCTTTGTAGCCAAGCTCCCACATGATAGGTAAAAACGGCCCAGGAAAAATTTGCTCGGGCGAGCCGGCGCTAGCGTTCGAATTCTATGATAACGGATAATAGAGATACGGTTTGTATCGCTTAAAGGAGAATGACGATGTCAAGGTCTCGGTCCGCGAGGACTGTAAAAATCTCAACGAGGGTCTGGGCATTATCGATGCTATTTTCCGCGCTTGTTGTGGTTGTCGGAGGCTACGGCGAATGGAACACAATGAAGCTGTCTCATTCGCTGGATAAAATCACCAGGGTGTATCTATTAACAACCACAGATTTAATAAAAATTGACATGTTCCATGATGGTTTGGCCGCGAAGACTTACAAGAGTCTCGAGTATGCTACTCAGAAAAAAACAGATCTTTTAAAGGAGACTCAGGATGAAACCGAAAAAATGAGTAACGACATTCGAGATATTCTCAAAGAGTTGAAAGCCACTGAGATGGCACCTGACTCAAAGAAGCTGCTTGATGAAATTTCGGCTCCGTTGGAAGAATATATCAATATCGTAACTCAAATTGTCCGTGACGCTTCATCCTTTGATCGCGATACCGCTCTAAGTCGAATGCCAATATTTGAAAAGAAATTTGAAATCCTAGAAAAGGCTCTCGGCGAGCTTGGGACACAATTGAAGGCCGATGCCGGAAGCTATATCCAATCTGCTCTCGAGCATTCCGACAACGCTCAGAAATGGAACCTCATGATTATTATTTTTGGGGTAATTTCTGGCTTTTTGGTGTCGCTCTACTTCGTTCGAAGCATTTTTAGCTCGTTGAGTCATTTGACGCAAAATATGGCAACAGATTCCAAAAATCTGCGCGCAGCGGCCAAGAAGCTGAGTTCCGCCTCGAGTAGTTTGGCGGATACGACCCATGAGCAATCATCGGCCATTGAAGAAACCGTCTCCAGCATGGAGCAAATGTCTTCGATGATTTCCCAGACGAGTCAGAATTCTGAGTTGACATTGAGGGAAACCAGACAAGCGTTGGAAACGCTAGGTCGCAGCAAGGATATCATAGTTCAGATGGTGGCAAGTATGTCCAATATCGCAGCATCCAACGAAAAACTTCAATCGATCGTCAAAGTGATCGATGAGATTAGCTCTAAGACGAAAGTTATCAACGATATTGCGTTTGAAACAAAGCTTCTAGCCTTTAATGCGTCCATCGAAGCTGCGCGAGCAGGTGCCCACGGCAGAGGCTTTTCGGTCGTGGCGGAGGAGGTTGGTAATCTGGCAAAAGTGTCGGGAACTGCGGCAGAGGAAGTTCGGAATCTTCTGACATCGTCCCTTACTGAAGTCGAATCAATCGTCTCTGAAACAAGACAAAGGGTGGATCAGGGGCAGAAAATTTCAAACGACTGCGAGTCTAGTTTTCGGACAATTGAGACGGCGATCAAAGGTATTTCAGGTGGAATTGAACGAATAGCCACCGCAACAAAAGAGCAAGATACTGGTGTCAAACAAACAAACTTGGCGATGATGGAAATGGAGAAAATCACGCAATTGAACTCGAGAAATGCTGAAAAGCTTTCCGAATATTCCACGGAGCTAAAGGCCGTTGCCTCAGGAATGAGGAACAACTCCACCGACATGGCAGAACTCGTTTGGGGGCATTCAGGGAGCTTAGAGGCTGACGATGCTCAGCATAACGAACTTGACGAAAACAAAAGCGCAGAAGTTGTGGCGCTTCCGGTATCCGTGGATGATCATTCACAGGATGAGAGTCTTTCCGACTCGCAGGAATCTAGATGGCATAAGAGTTCTTAATCTGCTTTATATCATCCATGGGGTAGCCAATGAAGCCTATTGTGCATTCGACTTTAGTCCCGGCATTCCTTTCTTTTTGGGTTAGCCAATTCGGTAGTTCTCATCTTTATGCGCAAACAAAAGAAGAACCAAAAACCCTTTTGGGGATGGATGAATTGCGCGAGGAGTGGAAAGAATCCGGATTTGAAGCAAATTTGACTTACAAGGGCGAGTACGTGAACAATCTATCGGGAGGAGTCAAAAGGAAAGCGATGTACCTCGGAAACCTTGATTTAGTATTCGACCTTGAGCTTGAAAAGATGGCCGGCATGCCCGGACTGTCCGCTCAGGTCTACTTTTTAGGAAACCATGGTGGAGATCCTAGCGAGGTTGTTGGCGATGCAATTGGATCGAGCAATATAGAGTCGCCGGGCGACTATCTGAAGTTATATCAGCTTTGGTTTCTTCAGAAAGCTTTTGATGATCGGTTTCAACTTCTCCTTGGCCTTCACGATCTTAATAGTGAGTTCTACGCGACCGAAGGCTCCTCTGTGTTGCTAAGCAGTGCATTTGGAATGGGACCCGAGGTTGCCCAGTCCGGTGTTAATGGTCCTTCTATTTTTCCGACCGCTGCCGTCGCAGCGGTTATAGGCGTTAGGCCTTATGGAGACTGGCTGTTGCAAGCTGGTGCGTATAACGGCAGAGCAGGAAATCCAGATCATGTTGGGAATACCTACGCTCGGTACGATCCTGCTGACGGCGTTTTGAATATAGCCGAGCTGGGGATTGATCGGGACGAAGGAGCCGTTCACTATATGATAGGAGCTTGGTCGTATAGCAAGAAAGTAAGCCAGCTTAGTGATACGGAAAAGAAAGGTACCAGTTCGGGCGTGTATTTTTTGGTAAATCATGGTGTTGCTGATTTTATGTCGCTGTTCCTGCGCTATGGAAAAGCTAACGAAAAAGTACTTGAAATCAAGACAGCGGGCGAAGCTGGTTTAACAATGAAGATGCGGTCCTCTGACCAGCTGGCTCTTGGTTATGCCTGGGTTCAGCCGCCGTCAGGTCCTTCCCTTGAGAATGAGTCGGTTGTTGAATTAACCTATAAGGCCTATCTTGCGCGAGGAATCTCGATTCAGCCCGACCTTCAATTTATCATGAACCCCAGTTTTTCTGGCACAAAGGATGCCTCGGTATTGGGCCTGAGAGCGGAGTTCGTCTTTTGATGCCGATTGTTTGACCTGGGTAGAAAAAATTTCAGTTAAGCACCAACCAAAACTTGCGGTTTTCTTTAGCTCTTGAGCCCTTAGCTGAGGCTATTGTCTGGTAGCGAGGGGTCGCAAAAAGCCGTGTGAGGCAGGCAGCGCTTGTTTCGGAAAGTTTCGCATTGCGTCCCAACCAGGTAAAATTTTGATCCGAGATCTCGCCAGAAGCCAGGTTTAGCCGGAATTCCCATTTGATTTTACCCAGCTCATTGGCAGGGAGGCAAGTGTGCTCCGATGACCAGCGCCTTGCGATCTCCTGCCTAAAACTGCTGAGGTCTTCGAGGTTTTGGTCGCCGATGACCAGCGCCATGCGCTCCATGCGCGAGGGTTTGCCCAGATCCACGATCTTGACGCCTGGCCTTGGCGCTGAATTGGGGAGGCTGAGCTCCAGGGGATCTGGGTCGCAGGATCTGATGAATAGCAGAGCTAACAGCAGGACTGTTAGGCCACCAAGAATTGCGCGTCGCCTGCGGCGTTTGCGCCGCCGCTCATGGATGAGCTCTTTAAGTCGTGATGCCGTCATGATTTAAACCGCCAGACCAAGGGCCCGCCACCTTGGGCGAGCTCGGGTTCGATCGTGATGCTTTTAAAAATGTCGGGGCTGATTTCTGGCCTTGGCTGAAACGGCCAGGGCAAACTCAAGTCTGGCAGTTTTGCTATGGTCCCCAACGAGATCGGCAAATCAGCAAGCTGGCTGAGGCGAGTTTTGAGTGTGGGATCAGAGTCGAGCGGAAGAATAGGGATCAGCAAGGCATCGATTTGTGCGATCCGACTTTTGACAATACTCTTGTTTCCAGCATCCGCGTTGATCGAACTTATTTTACGCAGAAGTCCCATGTAACCAGCTTTTATTTCTGGCGGCATGGGGCCGAGGTAACGAAGTAGCCGTTCAAATTGTCCCAAAACCCTTGTGTCATGCTCGGATACGGCTATTTTATAGTCGTTGGTGAGCTCCTGAGTTGCACCGCGGGCGATCTTGGTAAGCCAGGGCCGCAGCTGATTTAGCTCGCGCGGGAGTGTTTGCCAAAAACGGTCGGCGCCGGGTTTTCCAAGGAGGGGATCGCGGAGGATGGCTCCTTGCCAAACCAAATCAATCGCGAGCGACTGGAAAAGCGAGCGATCAAGGTAGTGATTGAGGAGTGCTATCATCGTTTCGTCGAGCCGATACTGATAAGTTATGCTTCTTACCGTTGATTCCACCAAGGTTTTGATAGCATCTTCATTTGCGAGACTTTCCGGCGCAAAATGATGGGCCATGGCGAGATACTTGAGAGTCTCGTCTAAGTTTTGGTTGGCTTGAGCTTTTTTGGCAAGCAATAGGGCAAACACCCCGCGTTCGTGAAACCCATGGTCGGGATCAAGGATCAGGAAACGCCGTGGTAGGTCTAAGCCTGCGAGTCTCTCCCAATCCTCATCTGTCTTGAACGGTTCGAGCCAGCCAAGCCAGCGTTCGACCGCCTTGCCATCGCGCGCATCCGTCGCGAGGTCTACCACGCCGAGAATAAGCTTGCGACGCTTGTCCTCGGCTGGTCGTTCGGCCTGGATAAGTGGAAAGACTATTTCTTGAAGCTCGGGTGAGAGTGCAAGCCAATCCTTGGGCTGGGAGGATGTAAAACCATCGAGCAGCCCGGAAACCCTAGCTGGGGCATCTGGATCATTGCCGCCAAGCCAGAGAAGAATATTCAGAACGCGGGCATTGATCAGAAATTCTTGTTCGGGATTTTTGGCTGTGAACTGGTCAAGCAAGGCCAGCATGGCTTTGGCCCGACCTAGCTCAAGCGCTTTGCCGCGGGCATTACGATATTGACGGTCTAGAAGATTTCGTACCGCCGTGCAGTCCCGCGATGATAGGCGCAGCGAACGCCATTCTTCGAGTCCAATTGAGCTGTGAATCGAAATATCGCGTTGAATCTGGCCATGCTTGGCGTCGAAGGAGTTTTTTCCAGGAGGTTTTTGCCGATCGCGCGCATGGGTTACTAGATAGTTGTGCAGCACGACAGGCCAAAGTTCGTCATCTTTTTCGATATTCTCGGGGCAGAATCCGGTGCCGTCCAGTGAGAACCAAAGTTGACTTTCAAGATCGGGAAAGTGTTCAGCAAGTTCTGCGCGGGTGGCTGGGCTGGTGGAATTGGCTAACAACCTAAGTTTGATCACATCCTCGTAGCGCTTGGCAAGCGCAGCCTCGGTCGAGAGCTGATGAATTTCGGTTGCGATACCCTCCGGTTTGGTATCCCCCAAGGCGGGAAAGGCAGCGCTCGCAACAAACCAGATTGACTTAAAACGCATACCCCACTCCCAGAGAATGCTCCCAAACAAATCCTAAACCGCCGCGTCCTAAGCCTCGGTTGACACCGGTGCCAAGCGATATCATAACGCCCCATGAGCCAAACACAGCGAGATCTAATCCTGCGCCAAGCGATAGGCGGCTGCCATCGACGGCCATCCCTTCGGGGGCCGTGCGCGTGATATTTCCGATCTCCTCGTCTGACAGACTGGGCTGAAGCAAGCGCTTAATTTGATGCTCCCGACCAGCGGAATAATAGCGGTAAATTAGATCCCCGGTGACCATCACAACAAACTGCAGCGGGGGAATAAAACTAATATACTGATTGCCGATCCCCTCGATCATGGGAATCCCAACCCCCGCATGCCCCTGCCAATGGCTCGGCCGCCCGGGCTGCCGGTAAGGAGTTTTCGCCAATTCATTGGACGCTTGGGTTGACTTCGTCGAAGCTTCGGCCAAGCCCCATTGCCAAAGCACGGATTCCGAGGGAACATTGAAGCGCAGCTCTACGGCGGAGGTTTCATAAAGATTGAGTTCAAGAACCTGTCTTGTGTGAATCGTGGGAATCACGGAAGCTTCGCGCCACCGGAATACCGAAGGTCGCGATGCTTGGCCAAGCACCTTTTCAGCCAACGTGTCGATTGCTGGGTCCTGAGACTCCGCCCAGATTTTTGGGGAGGCTAAAAGGACAACGCAAAGCGTGAAAAATGTGAGCATTTGGTTGTTAGTCAAAGCCATGTTCACCCTCGCCATTGACTGGGATGTGCGGACGGTAGCAGCTTACGGCCTGTTTGCTGCGCCATGAATTGCGGAAAGCATAGACGCCATTTTCCAGAAAAACAGGATGATTACAAAACTCATGGCATTTAGTAAGAGCCTGGCTGACGTCGATCGATTCAAAATCCCAAACTTCATCGCCGATGAGTTCGTCGCTCCGAGGCGTAAATCCAAGGGGAATTACAAATTTACCGGACCCGATCCCTCCCTTGATCTTGGTTTTGTAGCGAAGTTCGAGCAAGAACGGCAATTGCCAGATTATGCCCAGGTGATACAACGCATCGAGACCCGCGGTATTGTGCGCAAATCCAATTCCCATAAGTGGACTTGCCGACACCGCCTGGTCTGGATTGATTCCTTCATATTGAGGCTTAAAGCCAAGCAATCCATAAGGGTCACCGTCTGCACAGTAGCTTAGCGCCTGATCCGCGTTGACCGCCAGCCCGTCGTTGGTGCTGTAAGAAAATAGATGAGGAAGTTTCTCCTGAATCTTCTCTGGGTCTTCGGGAAATTCAGGTGGCGGGTTTGCATCCGGCCGATCCATAAGTTCGAACGCAAGGTTTTGACTCTGCGCCGGTGCGCGTATGGTGAGCTGAGTGATTTCCGAACCTGACCGCTGCTCGTCGGAAAGACCGTGAAATCCTTCGAGCGTTGGTAGCAGTGGTGACAACTTGATATTAATCGGACCAAGTTGGGCCTTGTCGGGAAGTGCCCGACAAGCCTGCGGCACTGACGGACCAAGAAAAATTGGGCACCACACCACCTTAGTGAGGAGTTCAGGGTTAATCGTGGTTTTAACGACGCTATCGTAGACCAACACCGCTGCAATCTCCGGCAATTCAGCCCGGGTGATGGCCAGGCCCGCCTGGACCTCGTCATGGAGGAGCGCGCGGTCGCGTGTCTCCCGATGCAGCATCGGCATGACTAGGGATAGGCTCATGGGCTCGCCGGTTGTATAGGGCTTGATGATCTTATAGAGTTGGTTAGCAAGGAAATAGCGGTCAAAGGTATTTGGTTCATCAAGGCAGATTGTGGGCTCGCCACCGGTAAATAGTAGCCTTGCCGCTTGGAAATCTTCAAATGCCTGGTCCTTTGCTCCGTGGCAGAGCGTGAGTTTGACTCGAATGATTTGTGTTTCATGGCTATGGCTGTTTAGGATAGTTTTGACGGGACTTACGATTGGATTTTTGCGCGCAAAGGCAGTGAACTGCCGTGGTTTTCCGGTGCCATCAGAAAACCTCGCGATGGAGCAAACCTCGGGCGTGTCGAAGGCTGCGGTGGGTAAGGGGATTTTACTCCAACGAGCTGAACCATCATCGGAATGGACCGAAGCCTCATCGCCCAATGCAGTCAGTCCGGAGCAGTCTTCGGCCGAACCGAACAGACTCATGTGAGGGAAAGGATCGTTTTTTTCGGCCACGCCCCAAGCCACCCTATCGACTTCAAACCAGCGCCTCAACCCCAAAGCGACTGCCTCCTGGTGCGAAAGCGAAGGAAAAGCATGCTGACCTTGCCAGCGGGTGAATCGGTTGGATTGATCAAAGACGCCATAGACAAAAAAGCTATGAGGAAAAAAACGGCCCGAAACCTGGATGTTGGGCAATTCCCAGGTCGTGTTGGCTATACCATCGGCGTGAAACCGGTAGCGCAGTTTTACAGAATCGGGGGCATGAGCTAGATTTACGCTCAAGCTACCGCAGCGTTCATGTGTGCCGCAATCTACCGGCAAATGGGTGTGCAGCGACTTGAAACCGACGGCATTGTGCCAGAAGGTTTCGGGATCAACACTGTCGGTTACCTGCGCCTCGGGAGTTGCTAACGACGAAACATCGTCCCATTCCCCGGGATAGGTTTTTCTTCCGTCGCCGTTTCCTTCGAAATTGACTTCAACACGACCGAGGTCGTCAAAGGGCTCCTCGCGGGTTACGCGGTAGAAGACAAAGAGGGTTTTTTCTTCTTCAAACCAATAGGCCTGCCCAAGCGCGAGGCTGGGCTCTAGTTTGATCAGCCCAACCTTGCTACAACCCATGCCCAGTGAGAGTAGAATCAGAATGTTATAGAACTTGCTCAAGCTCAACCTCGCCGCCATCAAACCGCCGCTGCATGGACTGCGTAAGTCCTCGCAAAGCATCCGCACTGAGGTCTGCAGTCGTTGGACGCGGTGCTCTGTTAAGGTTTTCTCGCAACAGGGTGGGCGCATGGCTTAGGATGCGTTGCCTGAGGGGTTGATTGCGCAGCTTTTGAAACCAGGCTGCGAGCGCATCGGGGTCTTGCTCAAGGAGTACATTGTTCCTCTGTTCGGTTGCTATTTTATCCAGCATTTCGGGGTAGAAGATGGCATGCGCCCAATGTGGGGTGATTCCCCTGTTTTGTTCGATCGCAGACTTGAAGACCTCGCGCCGTTCGCCGCTTTCGAGTTGGCTAAGTAGCGCGGAAAGAGTGACTGAAACATCGAGTGGGCTTCCGCCCGAAGCATTGGCGAGGAGGCCGCTGTCGCCCAGTGGAGTTCGACCTTCTAACACCGCATTGAGCCAATCGCGCGTTTGCAGATAGAGGCTCGGGCTCATGCGGTTTTCTACAAGAAGCCTTTGCGCGAGGCTCTTGATCAGAGATTTGGAGAGAGCTGGCACGGTATCTAAGACCGTGCGAACTGGCAGAAGCACCAGAGTCAGCGCTGCCGACGGCAGCGGCATCATCTCAACGATCTCCGCAATTTGAGCTGGACCGAATTGATCATGAACAGCCCTGAAGGTCGCCAATGGATCCTGACCGAGACCGCGTTTTTCGGCAAGAATTTTGTCGAGCTCGCGTAGGAAGTCGTCGGTGAGTTCTGTGCTGTCATGATTCTTTTCGTAGTATTCCTTGAGCGCCGCTCGCTTTTGGCCAGCACCCGGATTGTCAGGCACAACCTTGAGTCCTTCGGCCCCGAAATATTTGATGGCCGTGCTAAGTTCGTGGAAGCGGTCCCGCTCAAGCCAGTCCTTGCCGATATCCTGCAGGAGCTTTGGGCTTGTCTGAAAGGCACCGAGATGTTGACCAAATTTTTCGGTCCGCTTTTTTTGAAGATCGACCTCTTGAACCTCATGCGTATCTTGAGTCTCTGGTTTAACCGCCTCTTGAGCTTCGAGCTCCAGTTGCTTGGCGAGCAGCTTGTCCTCAATCGATTCTTTACCCAGGCGCCTGAAGGCCCAGACTAGGCTCATGGTGGCTAGAACTGCCAATAAGAGACCCGCAAGCCAGGGTAGTGCTGGTAAAAACTGATGCCAGAGTTCATCCTGCATGATCTCTGCTTTGCTTCGCTCGGTTGGTTTTGCTGGCTCTTTTAGTTCTTCATGACTTGGTGGCAGCGCCTGAGAGCTAACTTTTACAGCCAGAAACCCTGCCGAAAGGATGGTGGTCAGGCGTCGATCCAAATCCTGGATCATTTTGGTATCGAGGGTGTTTTCAAAGCTATAGGCGCATTGAGCCTGGGTCAAATAAGCCTGAGGCGTATCAAGGCTGTCCTCGCCTCGACCGTTATAGATTCCAGGCAGAGACACATCACCGCGTTTGGTGACGATTTCATGACTGATGGGAGTGCATCCTTTTGCATAGCACTGACCTGGGCGGCATTGCTCATAGAGGGCCTTTTCAAATTTTCGGCTCAGCTCGCCTGCTTCCATGCCGACGCTGGGAGGAATGATCTCCTTGGGCGGTGGTGCCGCAAGGCATGGCGCTGCTATGAACGCAACAGACAGGATGACTTTCATAATGCTGCCAAACATAATAACTCCTAATAAACGCGAATGACGACCCTTCTTAACCTAGCTTCGATTTGTTCCTGGCTCAGGCCTGTGGTTTGTTTGCTATCAAGTCCCTTGGTATCTGCGTAGGCTTCGGTGCGCATTTTGGCTGGCGGAATTCCGGTAAGTTCCAGCCTGCTACGGACTTTATTCGCGCGGGCAGCCGACAGATCCCAGTTGGAATCAAATTTGCTGCCGGGCGCTATGGGTTTTGTGTCTGTGTGTCCCTCCACCGCAAACCTATAGTGGGACGAATAAGGGACTAGTCCATGCACGATTTTTGAGAGGATCTCACCCCATTCCGGATGGATTTCGGCCTCGCCTGACCGAAACATGACTCCAGAATCAAACGATAGCTCAAGACCGTCGAGGGTGAGATTGGTGTGAACAACCTCTTGGTAGCCCAAGGATTTGATGTGCTCATTTAGTTTTTCCTGGATAGCGGAAAGGCTATGCGACTCGCGCTTTCCCGAGAGCTTTTCGGCAATTTGTTGCATTTTTACTTGATTGATATCGGCCACCGACGCCAACGCCACAAAAAAGATCAAAAGGTTTGTGATCAAGTCGGCATAGGCCCACAGCCAAAATTCTTCTTTGTTCCGTTTGCGTTTAACCAGCTGCATTTTAGTGACCCTTATCGACGCTGATAAGTTGTTTGGTTGTCAGCGCGCACCGTTCAATAACCTGAATGCGCTCATCCATCAGGCGGCCAAGAAACGTCGCAATTGGTCCACAAATCGCAGCACCAAATGAGATGCCGTACAAAGTAGCAAGCAAAGCCAACGACATGCTTGTTCCTATATTGGAGTCACCGGTGCCGAATTGTCGGAAAATCTGCACCATCCCCGTGATCGTGCCCACGATCCCAAACGATGGGCCCAGTTTGCTCATGAGTTCCCAGTTTCTAACAGGTGCATCCATGATATCCATGACCTCATGGCAGGCTGCGGTGAAGCGATTCTCAGTCAAGGCCTCGGGGGAGCGTCCGATGACCTGTTCCAAGATCATCTTGGTGGTTGTTTCGCTGCTGCTGCTACTAGCAAGTTCAGCGGCCTGTGCCCGTTTGCCCGCAAGCCAAAGTGTTTCAAGCTCCTTGCGTTCTTGCTCCATTCGCGCACTGGTTTTGGCGAAGTTTCCGAGGCCAGGGATAAATTCAGCGAGGGCTTTGATAGTACGGACAAAATCGGCCGGCTTAGAGCCAAGCAGAATTGCTCCGAACGAGCCGACAAGAATGATGGACAAGGCATGGAGGTCAAAAAAGCCCAAGGTTTCCGCGTCGCGCTTGAGAAAACCCAATGCGATCATGGCGATTGCTGTTAAGATACCAAAAAGCTGCATGGTGGTTCCCCTTTATTAGTAGCGACCGATCTCTTTCATCTTTCGTTCAACTGCAGGATCAAACTCCTGATCCTGCGCTTTCTCATAAGCGTTAAGAGCCTGCTCAGTCTCACCCATGAGCAGCAAAACCGAGCCGCGTGCCCGGAGAAATTCGGCATGGTTGGGGTAGCGGTTTAGAACATGCTCGATATAACTCAGCGCAAGTGGGTAGTTGCCGGATTTGACGTTCTGCTCAATCAGCTCGCGAGATTTGGTTAGGCTGACATCGGGGGCCTTGTTGTTGACCGGGAGCCCTTTAGATTTGTAGCCTGCGAGGAGATTTTGATGCGCTTTGTCGTCTGCTGTTGGCGCCGGAGGCAGAATATTGGGGCCTGAGTCTTTGTCGCCCGCGCGGCGTTCGTTATGGTTGATGTATACCCGCTGTCCTGATGAGAGCAGGGGAATGGTGACCTCCGAATACTGAGACCCGTCGTTCCAGGCAATTTTCATCGATTTGCTTTCGGCGTCAGCCTTGGGGGCAATCGGCCTTGCCGCCGGGTCTTTGACCAGCTGCGGATTGGTTTCGACATCCGG
>CAZOSN010000013.1:32205-39680 GCA_964582405.1 uncultured Oligoflexales bacterium
ACCAGGTAGTTGACATAACTCTTGGAGCAGGCAAAATTTAGAGCGAGCAAGCATGCGATGACCGGTACTGGTTTTTTTAAAATAGTTCGAATGTTTTTTAATGCCGAGCGAAGGTCTCCAAAAAGCCTTGTAACGGAAACGCCTGAGAAATTGGTTTTAAATAAATTTACTTGCGTCATACTTGCCTCAAAATGAAAATCCTACCCCGATGCCCGAAGTTGAGATATAGCCAATGACCCCCATCGAAGTTCGTCCTATCGGGTAGCGAATCATGCCGACAAGTTCGATGGGGTTGCCAGTGATATCGCTTGCGTTGTTTTCCCCCTTGGACGCGGAATCCTGAAGAAGTCGGGGCAATCCGAATAAAACTTTGCCACCAACAAGGGTATTGTTCATGTTAGGCATGGCCTTGAAACCCGCGACTCCCAGGCCCAAAAGGGGGTTAACGAGCGACATCGAAAATCCAGTCAAATAGGAATTGTCTTGCCCCCATTGCTCAAGCCAGCTTACCCCGATATGCGGCGAGGGATAAGCCCCGAGGTCATAAAATGTGTGGGCCAAGACTTCGCCTCGCGCCGTTCTATTCCACTCTTCGCGCAGGGTGAAGCTCTTGAGTGAACGCTGGTTGTAATCATCATCGGGACTCAAGGTTGACGCGATAAGCACGCGACTTGACCCCGGATCGACAAACCGGTAGGTGATGCCAAGCTCAGAAAGACTGACAAATAGTACGGCTCGGGCAGGGCCGGCACCATTCACCCTCCGGCGAGCATCAAAGTCGCGGATTTCAGCGGCGGTCGGAGCCGCAATCATATAGGTCAACTCATCTTTATTCTGTTTGACTTCGGTCTGTTCGCAGGGGGCACAGTAGATCACCTCGCTGCTCAGGGTGGCCTTGAGGTTTTTGATAAGTGAGTTGAGGTGGGCATCGCGCTGGACCTCGGGAATATCAATTTTAAAGCTCGCGATGATCAGCGGTGAAAGCTCAGTCCGCGATATTCCGCCATCCTGAATCGTCTCTCGCAATTCTTGGTCCATTCGTCGCAATAGGCTCTCAACTCTCACCTCGGCATGAGATTCACCCACAATAGCTATTAAGAGGCAGAGATACCAAAACCTCATAACGTAACCCCCATCCCCATACCCCAGGCGTGAAAAACGCCAAAAGTCTTGCCGAGATTTTCGTTTTTAGATTGGTTAGGGAGCTGTTCGCCAAATACCTCCGCGCTGTAGAGCTGGCGAAAGCGAAGTTCAAGGCCGATTTTGATCTTGCCCTCAGCTGCCTTGGGTCTGTGCTCGGTTCCGTTTGCCTGATCCAAGATATCGCGGGGAGTCAATCGATCATGGGCTTCGAAAATGGTAGCAGCAGGGCCCTCTACCTCAAAATACCCAGTCTCAAGGTACCAGTAGTAGTTGGGAGACACGAGGCTATAGGTGTCAGATAGCAAACGGCTAAGACGTGCCGAGACCGATTTAGCGTCATAGGTTCGGGGAAATGACGAGACTCCAAGCATGATGCCACCAAGCCATTCGCGGCGTCGGCTAACCCAGGTTTCTAACCCCAGCTGTGTCCAGAGCATGGGCGGTAGTGAGATCGAGGTTTCGTCTTCGCTCGCTGGTTGAAAAAAGTCGATCGAGAACCGAATGGGTATCGCAACTGGCGAACGATTCTTTAAAACATTGAGGTAAGCCTCGCGGGCTTCGCCAGTAGAAACCAAGGGGTTCATTTCTCGGAGGAGCGGTGGGTTTGAACTCGAGGTCGATGCGGTATAAGCGCCTACAATCCGGCGATCCGAGTCCAGGGAAACAAGCCTGGACCTCAGCACGAGATCGCTCGTCTCGATATCGAAGTCGAGATAAAGTCCGACCGCATTCTTCTCGCTTTTGCCAAGGTCTTTGGCTAGATCGGGGAGCACGTCGATGCCTCGGCCAAGGACGGTTTGGCCATTTTGGGCGAGCGTCGTGAGGCTAGTGCATGCCGCGCAGTAGACCGGGATAAGGTTGGATTCGGGATGCAGCGTGATGAGATTAAAAAAATGATTTTCTAGAAATGCTTCCAAGCGTGCATTGAGCCCCATCGGGATATTGACGGCCAAAAGCACGACTTTGGTCTTGCTGTCGAACGGTGGGCTCTGCGTCCATTGATAAACGAGATCATCGATAAGATCCGAAGCCATCAGGTGAAGCTCATGAGCAAATGTGGCACGAGAAGATTCGATTAAGGAAGCCTCTTCGTTGGTCATAGGCGCTGCCTGGACAAAATGGGAAACCATTAGGAGGGGGATCAGATATTTTTTCACAGAAGCTCCCGCCAGTGGTCGTTGTCGCAGATCAGGGCTTCAGGATAGTAAGGAATGTTGGATCGCGCCACAATGATCAAGGGATCGATCGCCGCTCTTTGGCAAGCCATACCGATTTTCGGGATATACCGTGGTTCATGGGGAGGTTCATAGACGTCGAGGCCCTGATTGACCAAGGCGACGCTCAGCGCCATCTTTAGCTTGGCTTTTACTGACTCGTCATTCCAATGGACAAAGATTTGGTACCCCCGGTCCGGTGCATGGCTTTTGGCGCGCCTTGCGATATCATCGACCCGCTCACCAAGTTCGGCGATCGTAGCCGAAGTCACCGCGTCTCTCGGCGTTGGACCCATGATGGTCTGGCAGCGAATCTGGGTTTCGGTCAAATCAAGCTGGCTAAGCTGATCGTCCACGGCATGGCTCTTGGCCTTTCGCGCGCCGGAGCCGCGCAAAGGGTAGCATGAGAAGCGGTGCTGTTTGTCAAAAGCTATCTCATCGTGAAACATTTGGTGGCCTGGTGTGGATAGCATGCCAAAGAGAATTCCAACTGCAAGGAGTGCCGCGACCATGCTCAGGGCTCTCCTTTGGCTATTTCAGATTGAGGTGCTTTAAAGATCATTGCCGTGAGCCGTGAATAAACATCGCGGCTTGCAAGCGTTTTTGCGTCAGCGCGCGGTTCTTCATCGCCTTTTCTGGGAGTAAACCAGGACGAGACTTTATGGGCAAGGTAGGGACCAACTCCAGTATCGATCTTAAAAGCTCCCTCAATGACATCATGGGCTACAATGTCCTGGTTTTGGTTGAAGAGCGACGCCTCAAGTGTGTAGTACTCAAGCGTAGTTTTTGGATAGAATGTTCCGGTCACGATGAAAAAGAAGGTATTAAGTTCGGTATCCGTCTTGACCAAGGCTCGTTCGACGATGCGGAGTGTGAATGTCTGAGCAGGTGGGTTTTTGCCGATTTCCGCCGGTTTATCGGCAGCGTTCTCGGGAAAGTAAACGGTCGCACCTTGTGCTTCGAGGGAGCGACCGAGCGCGCGGCAAAGAGGGGCTTTTTTATCGGCTGGGTTTGTATCGGCTCGGCATTCGAGAAGAATTACAATGCCGTGAAGCTGACTTTCCACCAGCTTGACAGGAGGTCGATTGGATAACGGTGCAAGCTGCTGATAGGAAATGGTCCGACAGCTTGTGGCTGAAAAAGCTAAAAAAATTAGTAATATCAGCTTCATACGAAAAAACCATAAATTGTTTACGAGTCACTGTAGAGGACGCGCCAGGTAATGTCAAGGAAGGATTGATGATGCTATCTTTTACTTTTAATGTCTAAATTTTTCGATAGGTATGGCGTACGGTTTGGTTTTCAACTTTAACATCTCTCACCAAGGTGTAAACGCCCGTATCTGGATCGGGCACGATTGAAAAGCCGAGACTATTAATGAAATCATTGACCGCGGTAAGGCATGCGGCGTCTTTGCCATCAGCGCAGATCCGAAATTGCCCAAGCTTGGGGTAGCCCTGAACATTGGTGAGTGCATAATTGAGCTTGGCAAAAGTCAGGTATTTGATCTGAACCACAAGGTTGTTATCGACCGTGTATTCTGCTCCTTCGATCACTTCGTCCGAGAATTTTACGACACAGGTTTTGCCGTCGCCCGACTCGGGTAGGTAGTTTTCGCGGCGGATTTTGAGGTTCGGCCCGGAAAATTCAAAAATCATTTTAAATGAATAAGTGTTCGAATTATCACTCTGACAAACTGATTCCGCTTTCCAGGTCCCGGCAAGAATCTGGGGGCCCTCGATCACGGCCATGACATTGGCCTCGGGGTAGGGGATTCTATCGGTGGTTTTCCCATCCATGTAGCGACTCAGTTCGATCATTTTCAACTGGTGAGCTAGTTCAACATCCATGGAAGTCTGGATTACCTTGGGGTCGGTCACGGTATCGGTCGATGCCATGGTAAAGTCGACATTGACCACATAGGGTTTGATGAAATCTTCAGGTCCGAGAAAGGTTGCCCCGAATTTGCGCGACTGGGTTGCGACGGGATCCGGGAATACGCAGCTTACGTCTTGAAATGTTCCCCAGAAGTATTCCCCTGCCAGGCTCTTCTTAGTGCCATCCCATGACGAGAACGAAATCTTGAAACCTTTTTTCTCCGTGCACCGAATATAAGTCTTGCCCTGGAGCTTTTCAGCGAACTTTTGCCCGAGGCTTGCCCGCACGATTTCGGCATCCGAAGCGACCGGCAGCCTATGGAGCCTAAGCGGCGCCGGATGATCCGCTAGGCGGATAACCGAATTTGGGGCACCCAAATTCATAAGCTCGTCGATGATATTAGGAAAATCCATGAGCGTTACGCTTGAATCGACAAAGCTGTATTGAGTTGCAATCCGCTTCTCGATCGGTTTTTCGGGGTCGCCGCCGAGTTTAAAAACAAGTTCAATGTCGCCCCCGCCATTGGGCGATTCATTACCTAGGACGAAATCGAAATCCCACTGGGAATCAGCTTCGCCTGATTTTACCGTGCATGATTCATCACTGTAATGCTCAAACCGAAAAATGCCTTTATTAGTCGTCCCGATACTGTAGAAGCTGTAGACGTGCTTGGTGGAGTCTTGGCAGGCACCCCAAACGCCAACAAGCCTTGACAGGCGGAGTTTGGAAGAGACCATGCGATCAAGGACGGGCTCCTTTTGATGCCCTTCGCAGGCGAGGAGCGAGAGTAGTATAAAGCTTACGAGGTATCGACACATGGTTTTGGGCCCTCTGGGATGCTAATTGTGTTCGGCGACGCGGAGGCAGCTGACCGACACCTTCGAGGTGGGGCTGCCTTCTAGTTTGAGGATAAAGGCTCCATCGTCTTGCTTTTGCACCCGTGCACGTTCGAGTGAAAAACCTATGCGTTCCGGAAAGCTTTTGATATCGACTAGGCTGATATCGGTAAGTGGCACATCGATTCCATTGCCATCCTGATAAACCACATATCCTTCGTGGAAGTAGGTTAGGCCGCCGGCGAGGTTTTGACTGAGATGAAACCGATTGCCATAAGCATAGAGATACCAGGTCTCGCTCTCTTGGGGGCAATACCAATGACCGTCAAGTCCATAGAGCCCTAACCGTACCGAGCTACGGCCCAGCTCGTACAGCCGTTCGTCAGTTTTGACAGTCAGGATATGCGGTGAGTAAAATTCATAGGACGAAACAAGCGTGGTTTGCTCGCGCAGGTCCAGGGCGGCCGTTGGGTTGTTTTCAATAAAGAGGAAAATCGTGTTTGGTCTTTCCTCATAGGAGAATCGCCCTTTCACAAGTCCCAAGGAACTCAAGTCGCGCAGCTCAAAATTGCCATCCTTTGAGAACTGAAAGGCGACCTGAGTCGCTCTGGCAAAATGGTCTGAATCTGATTTGTAAGTACCGAGCCACTGGCCTTCGAAGACATTGATTTGAGGTTCCTGCTTGACATTGCTACAGCTGCAGAGTCCAAACGCAATAGTTCCTATTACAGAGGAGACTAATCCCTTGTCAGGGACGATTTTGGGGATTGGCCGCCCATCTCCCGTCCATCTTGCGCCGCATCGAAACTGCATGAATGCTCGAATTAGCGCTGGTAGTCCTGCGCTTTTTTTAGCTCCGATTCGACACAATCTGAACGACATCTGGACGACTAGCCCCAAAATTCGTCCCTGAGAGCCTACTAGCGATGAATGTGAAAACTTCATGCTTTCATCCAAATGAAGAAGATTTGTTGACTTTTAGCAAATCTTGGCCTTCGCCGCAACTTAATGTGCAAGATCACAGTTCTAGTGGGCTGCCAACACCCAAAATCAGCCCTGACACCACACTAGTGGTTCATCGCAGCTAATTTTAATTGTAAGTGGCTCATCTGTCGCCCATCTTACGCCGAATCGAATCGGCAAAAATGCTCGAATTAGCGCTGCTAGTCCTGTGCTTTTTGCCGATTCGATTCGGCGCAATCTGGACAACATCTGAACCACTTACAATTAAAATTAGCTGCGATGAACCACTAGCATCGAGTCCGTAAACTCCGTCAATGAAAGCAGTGCGTGGCGGGCAAGGGTGAATTCTGGTTTGGGATCGGCGTTAACAGCAACAACCTTCATTTTGGCTGCGCGCGCCGCGATAATACCGTTGACTGAGTCCTCGATCGCTAGACATTTGGTAGGATGCACGCCTAATTTTGTGGCAGCTTGCAGATAGACTGCTGGATGCGGTTTGCCATGGGTTTCGTGTTCGGCGGAGGCAATTGCCGCAAACTTATCCTCGAGTTTGAAATGCTTCAACACAAGGCTGATCATCGCGACGGATGATGATGATGCGAGACCGATTTTGCATTGTCTGCTCTTTGCGAGGCGGAGTGCCTCGTGCACACCGGGAAACAACACCCCACGGGTTTGGATTTTTCGACCTACCTCGGCCTCGATGATCGAAACCACCTCGTCAGGCGCCGGTGCGGTCCAGGGCCTTTTGGCAAAGTGATAGGCGACTACCTCGTCGGTCCTGAGTCCCATCGTCTGCCGGTAATCTGCGCTCGTCACAGTGATTCCAAGGGAAGCGAACACCGCAGTCTCCGTCTCGAGCCAAAGCGGCTCCGAATCGACCAGAACTCCGTCCATGTCGAATATAACGGCTTCAAAATGGGCACGCTTGGACACGGTGATCCCCTTTAAGCTGCGGTGATGTCAATACCATAGCTGACCCTGCTGATTCGTCTAGGGAAAAAGATTTTGAGGGCGCGTAGCACGGATATCAGCGGATTTGAGGGGGAGGATTTCCAATAGATCGGTCTATTATTTTCAAACGTCTTGTTGAGTTAGGAAATTTTCGGTAAATTATTTCTGTATTTAATTTAGAACTTTTTTTTGTTTTTCTGTCTGAATCGAGAGTGTTCTTTGCCTGAAACTGGCTGAATCGGAAATTAGTTGAAATTTGGGAGTTTAAATGATGAAGCGAGGAAAGTTGTTGTCGTTGATGGTTTGCGGTCTGTCAGGGTCTGCCCTGGCAAATGGAGCGGAAATGCCCAAGTTTACGATGAAGTACAAAGTTGGGCTTGAGCACAATAATGATGGGTTCAATAAAAATGCTGATGCGGACGTAGCAACGTCCTCGATTGCGACGAAAACATTCCGTCTGGTCATTGGCGGTAAAGCCAACGACCGC
>CAZOSN010000013.1:39690-43060 GCA_964582405.1 uncultured Oligoflexales bacterium
CGCGTATCCTACGAGACACGGTACAATCTGCTTGATAGCAAATTTGATTATGGCTGGGCGTTTTACGAGCTTAACAAGATGATCGGTTTTAGAATGGGGCGTGTCAAGGCTCGCAGTTATGGGTTTGATCATCGCGACAATGATCCTCTGACGCTCTATACAGCAGTTGGAGCTGACAGTAACCCGTTTAAGGTTCATCCGGACAATTTTTCGACGGAAATCAACCTCATGGGTAAGCTGACCTTTCAGCTTGTCCGCGATACCGTCCTCCAATCGGTCAAGGCCGATGACGGCACGGTAACCTACGTTCAGTATAAGAAAGTCAAGACCGACAGCTCAGGAGCTGGCACCGCCGTCGAAAAAAATCCGGCCTATCTTCTAGAGTGGCTAGGAAGCTTCGGGCCAATCCAGCCATTGATTCAGTATGGTACCTACGATCTGGGGCACAGCTCACTTTATGCCGTTGGCGTCAAGTTTAAGACTGACAAGATGTCGGTTGCCGCTGACTATGTAAATCACAAGCAGGGTTACAAGGGTACTTACAATGATGCGGCGAAAAAATCGCCTGCCATGCACGATGTTCATACCCGTTACAACCTGACCGGAGAATTCAAGGCAGGTATGGTTAGCCCTTGGTTGCATTACTCTAAGTACGACAAGGAGCAAGACACAAACGGGGGCAAGCAACCTAAAGTTAACTCATCGACGAGCAAGTTTGACGACAACTTGAGCGCAATTTCGGTTGGCAGCACGCTCAACACATGGGGCGAGGCCTTTTCGCCATTTCTCTCGCTTGAAAGGCAATCTGGTAAGTTCTTGGACAAGAACAAGAACGACTCTGATATGTCGCGCTTGATCACAACGGTAGGGATGCGCGGTCAGTTCTAAGCATTCAACATATGCCCGCGATGGTTTAGCCCTGCTTGCCGCAAGGTTAAGCCATCTCGGATTTTCCTTCTTGCGCCCTTAAGGCTTGGCTGTCTGTGGCCCTACTTTACGAAACCAGGTCAGCCGGTATTGATTGGAAGCGTCAAGCTTAAATCGATGCTGATGAAGATCTGGCCGTGTGCCCGAAATGCTTGTTGTTTGGGCCGGAAGTGAGATGCTCTCGTACCCCGCGAAATTTGGAACCCTGTTCGAAAACAAAAAAATATGGTCTGGTTCCTCGATCGTTCTTTGGAACAAGGTATTGCCTGCTATTTGCCTCATGGCATCACCGCATTCATCCGTGGCATCATCACGATATTGAACGATAAATTTGTCGCCCAAATAAAAAGTAAGCTCCCTTGCCACCCAAGGGGGAATGGTCAGGATCGAGGGGTCGGTTTGGGCCTTGTCTTTTTGATACTGCTTGATAACGTCAACAAGCTGCATAATATTTGAATGGTATTCAGAATAGATTTCGTTGTACACGGCAATCCACCACGTGGGTTTCCACTGGTATGTGATGTATCGACCCGATCCCCAGTAGCCAAGTGGCGAAATATTTAGGACCGAGATAACCACGAACGCCCCGAGAGCCTTTCTTTCATTGGGCATAACCTTTTGGCAGAGAAAAAAAAGCAGAACACCGAGCGCAGGAAAAAGGTGCTGATGATAACGCATGTAGGAGAAACCGTGCTCGGTTTCGGATCCAACCAATACGGCTATACCAATAATCTGAATCACAAGACTGAGACCTGTTGCGAGGTAGAGGAATTCGTTTTGGAGAATGTTGAGTGTCTCGCGCCATGCACCGCGATTAATCAAGATTGCTAAAATCCCTCCCACGACAAACAGCGGTAAAACGTTGCTGAAATCCATGTCGTAGAGGGCCGATGTGATCCCCGACAAGAAAATTTGAAAATAGGCGTCTGGGCTGGTTCTGAGAAGACCCAGGATCGAGTGCGTTTTGAGCGAGATCGATGGTAGCGAGAAATACCAGAGCGCCCAGCTTGCCAAGCACACGCCGCTCATGGCGAAAATTGGCCAAAACTGTTTGCGGCTGCAGAGGTAGGCCGCGATCAAAAAGGCCGCCGATGTGCAAAAACCGACCAGAGTCTGCGAATGATAGAGAGAAAACCAGAGCAAGCCACCTAAAAGGTAGTAATTGCGATCGATTTTTCGATCCCTAGAATGAAACCAAAGCAGGCAGCAAAAAAACAGGGTTGTCACCGAGTAATAGCGAGCGTTTCTTTGGAACATGATCACCTGCGGGCTCAGCAGCAGCAAGGTCGTCAAGATCAGGGGATAGTTCGTACGAGATTTTAAGAGGTGGTAGATAGGAAAAAAACACAGGAGGCCGACAAACGCAAATAAAAACCGGGCTCCGAAAGTCGTGCTTCCTAACAAAGCTTGCGACAGAGCTCCAACATAATAATGAATCCAGGGGATGCGGTTCATCAAAAAATTCTTGGCCAGCGCATCGCAGTGGCTTGAAATGATAAAATTTCGACCATCAAACCCCATAGGGAGGCCGGTTTTTAGGATATTGTGGCTAATTACCGCTGTTTCTGCTTCGTCACTCCACAAGGAAGGCTGATCGAGGCGGAAGAAATAACTGATGACCATGAAGATCATAAGAACGATCGTGATCAGATGGCCAGGGTTCCAAAGCCGACGGCGATCCATTCATGAACCTCGCAGAAAATTTTTCACAATTGGGTGAACACCTGACTATCATATCAGATCGAGGAGCTGGGATGCGCGATTCTTGGACGAGGTACTAGGCGAGACTAAGAGAGGCTATGGTCAAAGCCAAAATAAGGTTAAAGAGCGCCAGCCTTTGCAAGGCCAAATTCAGAAGGCGAGGATTTGACGCAAAATTGGGTGCTAAAAAGAGTCTGTAGCCCGCTATTAGCAGCAAAAATACCGGAAGAGCCTCAGGGGACCAAGTCTCGGCCACACTCATGGCAAGAAACACGAGCAGACTTAATAGAACAAATATGCGCGGCAAACTAAGCGCGGCCTGAGTGCTTATCCGGGTTGCAAGTGTTGCTTTACCAGCTCTTTGATCGCTTGCACGGTCTCTTGCATTGTTGACTGCCATCATCGCAGCCGAGCAAAGTCCCGGGCAAAGACCCCAGACGATCGCGTCGATAGACCACTGGCCGCTAACCGCCACCGTGGTTCCCGCAACGGCAACCGGACCGAAAAAAATCAAGGCAACGAATTCGCCCAAGCCAAGATGCGAGATTGGCCTGCGGCCTGCTGAATACAGGTAGGCCATAGCGAGGCATGCAAGGCCGATGACGATCAGACGAGGATCGCTTGCAAGGCTTATGGCAATGCCAATGCTGAACGCGAGCGCAAAAAGCACCGAGTAGCCGGTCTTAATTTGGCCAGGAGTTAAGAGGCCAAGTTGCGCCGCACGAGGCGGTAGCCTTTGGCT
>CAZOSN010000013.1:43070-44986 GCA_964582405.1 uncultured Oligoflexales bacterium
GGGCCAAGTCTTTCGCCCGTGTCGATATTTTTTTCGAAGTCCTTGACGTCGTTGACCATGTTGGCCGCCGCTTGCAGCATCAAGACCACCCCGATGCAACCCAGAAAAATTGCGTAGTCGCGACCAGACGCGCCGCTGAGAGTCTTGCCTTGCCCATAAAGTCCTAAGCTTCCACCGATGATGACCGGCGCTAGTCCGGTGAGAAGAGTTTTCAGACGGACGGCCACGGCATAACCGCGGATTGCGGGAAAAACTGCGGACTGCATGCTGGTACCTCGTAAATCAAGTGGGCTTGGAGAAAGGGTCCATTGGCCTTGTTGTTGTCGTCACTGCACTGTTCATTGACTCATCCATTGACTCATCCATTGACTCATCCATTGACTCATCCATTGACTCATCGAGCAACGGCCGGCTCGACGCGCAGGTCAGCGTTCTCTGGCTTGCCCAAGAGTTTCCTTGACGAGCTCGCGAATCTTGCCTTCGGGCTTCCAATAATGCGGCCCCTTCATGACTTTTCCGCGCTCATCATAGATCGGTCTTCCGTCGGCCGATAATTTGGAAAAATTACTGGCCATGATTATCCTGAGGACTTCGGGAAGCGGTAGTCCAGCCCTTCGCGCTTCGCTTGCGGCATACACGATGATATCGCCCAACCAATCGCTAAGCTCGGTCAGGATATCAAGCGTCAGCTCTTCAGGCTTGTCCGCCGTGGCCTCATATTTTGCCATAATTTCGTGGCCCTCCTCCAATTCCTCTTTCAGAATATCGATGAATTGAGCGATTCGCTCGCGGGCAGGCGTGATTGGCTGTTCGTGGCAGGGTAGCTTGTACAGGTCATTGAATTTTCGGATATCGTCGCTAAATTCTGGATACATAAGTCATCCTTTTGCAAGAAATTGACGCAACACCTCGCTAAGCTTCGCTGTAGCGCCATCGGGTAAATCTTTGTGCCACACGGCACGGATTCTGTCGCGACCTAGTGCCTGCAGCAAAATCCCATGACCGCGGCAATGCTCAAGAAAGGCCTGGGATGAGCCGAGGCGCAGGCGAAAAAATACGATATTGCTTCCCGGTGTCGGATAATCCACGTCGATGCTTGCCCGGAATGCTTGGGCAAAATCATGGGCGTTTTTGTGGTCGATCTTGAGTCGCGCTCGATTATGGTGCAGAGCAAACCGGGCTGCTGCAGCCATGTAACCCAGCTGCCGCATAGCGCCGCCCCAGCGTTTGCGGATCTTGCGCGCCTCATCGATTAAGGCTCGTGAACCCGCCAAGGCCGAGCCCACAGGGGCGCCCAAGCCCTTCGAAAAACACACCGAAACGCTAGCGCAGCCCTGGACAAGCCTAGCCTCGCTCACGCCAAGTTCGGCGGCTGCATTCCAAAGCCTTGCGCCGTCGCAGTGGACGGCGACGCCCAGCTCACCGGCTGTTCGCCAAATGCCTTCGAGCGCCGTAGGGTCAAGCATCCGGCCACTGCCCATATTGTGGGTATTTTCAAGACTGATCAACTTAGTCATAGGGGTGTGGATACCAGGACCAACATAGGCCTCGCTGATAGCCTCGGGCGTCAGGCGCCTTACATACCGCGGTTGCAATCCAGAATTTGCCGCCGCCGCCCCGCCCTCAAACCAGAAAATATGCGACTCTTCTTCGCACAGCACGGCCTCACCAGGGCGGGTGGCCAGATTGAGTGCAATTTGGTTGGCCATGGTCCCCGAGCTAACAAAAATTGCGGCCTCTTTGCCAAGCATAGCCGCGGTGTCTGCCTCAAGAGCTGCAACCGACGGGTCTTCTTCATAAACATCATCTCCGACTTCGGCCGAAACCATGGCATCGAGCATCCCTTGGCAGGGTTTGGTGACCGTATCGGATCTAAAGTCGCAAATCATGGACAACACCTACATAAAAGAACGACG
>CAZOSN010000014.1:0-6246 GCA_964582405.1 uncultured Oligoflexales bacterium
GGAAAGCAGCTCGCGGATACCCAAGTTGCGTTGCAGATCAGCGAGCCAGCCGCTAGAGGTTGCCACTGATCTCCTCCAGGGAGCGACTGAGGGGCTGATGACTGACGTTCAATGCAGGATAGAACATGTAGTACAGCGGCACCTTCCCAATTTATTGCCAGATTCCTGCCAATTTACTAAAATAATTGGCGATACTCGTGCCAAATTTCCAGGATCCAATGAGCTAAAAACTATGTATATAGATAGAATTATTGACATTTTTGAAAAATCCAAAACAAAGTCGATCCTACTGTTAGGGGCACGCCAAACTGGCAAGACTAGCTTGATTCTGCACAGTCTCCCTAAGGATACGCCCCAATTTTCACTTCTCGACAAAGAATTCTTTTTTAGGGTTACCAGCAACTTAAGCCTTATTCGCCAAAGACTCGGTAGCAATCCGCCGCCCCATAATCTAGTTGTCATTGATGAAATTCAAAAGCTACCCGAACTTCTGGATGAAGTTCATCTAATGATCGAGAAAAATGGTTATCGCTTTATTCTTACTGGTTCAAGCACAAGAAAGATCAAGGGACCAGGCGTCAACAGTCTTGGAGGTCGAGCGCGAGAGCTTATTTTTCATCCATTAGTGCAACATGAGTTGCAAATGGATTTTGATTTAAGAAAAGCCTTGAACCGCGGCCTGATTCCTTCGATTTACCTTTCAGATGATCCTTTGGCAGATCAACGCGCTTATGTTGGGTCATATTTAGAAGTCGAGATTGCTTCGGAAGCGGCTGTGCGCGATTTACCGGCATTCTCGCGTTTCCTATCGATTGCTGCTCAGTGTAATGGTCAAATTATTAACTATTCAGCTATTGGGAATGATGCTCAGGTTAATCGAAAAGTGGTCGCAGAGTATTTTCAAATCTTGTTTGATACCTTGATAGCCTGGGAAGTCCCTGCATGGAAGCATGCTATCAATAGAAAGCTGATAGAAACCTCTAAGTTCTATTTCTTCGATACTGGCATTGTGCGAGCCATTCTGGATCTCCCCCCTATTAAAGAAAAATCCAAGGAATTTGGCGATTTCTTTGAGGCGTATATTTTTCATGAACTTAGGACCTATATCGACTACTGCAGACCTGGATTGTCATTGCATTTTTGGCGATCAACGTCACAGCATGAAGTCGATTTTATACTGGGCGGCAAAATTGCGATCGAAGTAAAAGGCAAAGTTCAAGTTAGTCAAAGCGACTTGAGAGGACTCCGAGTCTGCGCTGAAGAATCTCTGATGGAAAATTATATTGTCGTGTCGCTCGAACCGGTAAGTCGAATCGTGGAAAATCGATTTCATATCATGCCATTTGAAGAGTTCCTTCAGAAACTCTGGAACCACGAAATCATCGCCATGCCAGAATCCATATAGAGCTTGTTCACCAATAGGTTTATGAATTAGCCAAATGTAGTGGTCGGGAAAAATAAGACCTACTTGAGAGATCGGAGAAATTTGTCAATTGACCTAGAGTCGCACGACCATAGCAATGAATCTCATCATTGCCCGCGCAAAAGCTTCGCCAATACGGTTACAAATTTGTCTGACCTTATTGGCGAAGCTTTTCAGCATGCCGGGTTTTGGGGCGTTAGCTTCCTCAGCTTTCTTTGCTTCTTCCATTGCTTCGAGGTAACTCGTGGTTTCCTTATCAAGGATTTTCGCCAGATCCATCTGTAGTCGGAGGTTGTTGGACTAAGCCGCTACGCGGCAGAGGTCCGTGGTGACTCGGTCCGTTAATTCGGCGAAATCGGTGCTAGGCGAAGCCCATCATGGATTCTGGCCAAACCAGATTGAGAAACCAATCGCAACTCTGTGGCTCGCAGGGTCACTGGAGGATGCTTTGCTTGTGTTGAATTAAGGACACCGGATATCCCACGGGATCATCGAAGTTTGAATCGAAAAAACTCAGACCATTTTTTTCTTGATCATACATGATGTACCAGGTTTGCGGCCCCAATTCTTCATCGAGTTCGAGATCCTTGAACTCGATGGAAAATTCATGAAACGAGCCAGACACGATTTCATATAAACCCTTGGCATCAATAGCAGACTTTGGCCGAATCAAATGTTTGACGGTGACGGGGTCGCCCGCAATTGCATGACTATCGGACATCGCATCGATCACGGTGACGACAGGAGATTTCTGGATGCTGCGATCAATTTTAATAAAACGCATGAAAGTCAACATCGACTGTTGGCTTTGACAAAAACTCAGCTCATGCTGTTGATCAAACCCAATGTAATATTCTATGGGCGTCTCAAACAGGTTGGTCAGCGATCGGTATTCGATCACTGTACTTGGTGTCTTGCTAGGATCGATTCTATCATCATGAAATATGACCAATTTCGATTGATCGGGACATATCACAGGACTTAAGTCAATTCTGTTTAAACTATCATCCCTGCTTTTTGAATCCATGGACACAAGAATCGGCGGTCTGGTTGGGTTTGTCTTATCCAAAATCTGCAATTCGGAGCTTCTAGTGTTGGGAGTCTCAGGCAACAGCCCAAAGCACTCGTCCAGTTGGCTGCCCATATTGCCGGCGCGGCCTTTAAGGGTCAAGCCGTAGATATAATCTGCGGTTTCGACCCGATAGGACACACAGACGTTGTGGTGGGTGGTGCGGGCAGCCAAGTTTGGTGCAGCGACTTCCACCGACTGTGGTTGACTCGAGTCGGCTACGGTTCCAGATAGCAAGACTTGTTTGTTGGTGCCAAATTCAAACGTTTCGCAGCCTTTCAAAGTTAGTTCGATAGTACGCTGACCCGATGGGATCGTTGTCCGAAAAGATTTTTGCCAGGGTTTTGCCGGAGGTCGACAGCTGCTGGTCGTATCAAAGTGAAATAGACTATCTGTGACTTCAAGCGCGCCGATATAGGTGGTGGTTTGCCCAAGAGTGGTTAAAATGTTGAGACTCAATTTGCCGTCAGATGAACGATCCAAAGTGATTGTGCCGGCATTATAGATAAGGTGCAGTCGAAAATTTTGGCTTGAGTCTTCTAGGGCTTCAAGCAATGCTAAACTGACGAAGCCCGTCACAGGACGATAGTGCAAATAAACGGTGTTAAGGCCACCCCGCGCCTGCTTCTGGACCATCTGCTTAAGCTCCGCTCCTTGATCGCTGATGCAGAAGTCTAGCCGGAAATTTGGCTCCATTCCACGTTCAACGAATGCGAATAACACCGCATCTTGCGAAGGCGAGCACGGGAGGTCTTGAGCCGTGATATCAGAAATTTGATCCACAACGATGGTCTCGGGAGCTGCTTGCGCAGTCTGTATCATCGTCAGGCTCAACCAAGCTGCTAATGACATGCTTAGATTTCTATATATCTGCATCGCTATTGATCCTCTAGCCTTTTTTACCAAATTAATTCGGACCTTCATTATCATGAAGTGAGCCCGTAGACAGCAGAAAATCTGGGTTCCAAATTCTCCGCTGCCAACGAGTGTATCGTTCTAAAATAGATTGCCAACAAAATCTAAGCAGTTTCGTTCTTCCAGGAATCTTCGTATGACTTGATCTCGACTAGAAGTCTCACGGAATTTATATAGAACTTTCTTGTCGCTTGAGTAGCCGTCTGAACCGCAGTAGTATCCGTCTGAAATGGTTACCAAATTATTTACAAACTTCTTACAATTAGCCTCTTCCAAAAACGTCATTAAACTTACCAATCGGCCGGACTGAGTTATTTTCATCAATTCATTCTTGCTGCTATAGTCATAGGTCGATCCGCAATAGAATCCACCTGAAGTCGTTGCGAAACCATTTAAGAAATTCTGACAATTACTATCTTCAAGAAAGCTTCTTACTCGAAAGTTTGACCCAACAGACTCATTTAATTTCATCAAATCATTCTTCCTACCGTCGAAAGTATAACTCCCGCAATAATAAGAACTTCCATAAGACAATGTGCTAGGTAAGACGATCGCCCCAAGAACGAGAGCTCTGAATGAAACGCGCTTTAATAGACATATCTTTTGCATCGGATCCTCACGTTAAAAATTGTTATAGAAATTGAGTTTGAGACGGCAGGTGCAAATGCCGTACCATTGTTTTGATTGCGATATTATCGTCCGATATTCAGAAGATTAGATTCAAATCTTGACAAATTTTATCCTGCAATTTAAGTCGATTTTGACCATATCTGGTCAGAATTTGACCACGTTAGTCCATCCTCCAGATTTTTGTTCCTGTCGGAGATTTAAGGGGGTCGATTTTGGTAAGCGAGTTTGTAATGAGTGGGACCGGTAAATAGTCGATCCCACTGAGCTTGGCAAACGTCTGAGTAATTCAGCTGCCTCTGTCGGGGTTTTATCGTGGAGACGAGCGCGCCGTGAATTATTGCGTAGGCCAGTAAGTATTTCTATGACAAGAGTCGCCACTTATTGGGCAATTTGAGGGGCATCACCATGAAACGCGATGGGACCGACATCGACAAATGCGTACCAAGAGTAGACGTACTCGCTACCATTGATAGCCGGATGCTCCCGACACTCATAGATAGCCCCAGATGACGGCGGATGTAGTCTTGCGAGCCTTACCTTTATGTCGTTCTAAGAAGATTTCTAGCTGACGGACTTCCGGGGTCGTCTTCGGGCCCGAGCAAGTACTCGGGCCACCTATAGTCTGAGACGCAACGTCGGAAATCTGTGGTGTTAATTTGAGACGGTTGTAAAAGTCCACGACGTTTGAGTTAGGGCGTTTCCCGCAAGATCCGTAATACCGGACTTCAGTGTGAACGTGTAGGTTGTTCCCTTAGTCAAGCTTGCGGAAGGGGTAAATTTCAATGTGACGTTTTGGAAATCTATTGTCCCCGAAATGGTCGATGTTCCATCGCTGAGTACAATGTTCGAGGATGTCATGGTTGAGGATGTGATGTATTCGCTGAAGAAAACTTGAATCGATGCATCAACAGCGACGCTTGTGGCTCCCGAGTCCGGCGAACGCCAGGTAACTGTAGGAATAGTAGAGTCTTGATTGATCACTTTGAAGCTCCAAGAATAGTCAGACCCCATTTCTAGGCCATCTAAATCTTTGACTGAGCTTGCAATTTTGGCAGTATAGGTTTTGCCCGAGGTAAAAGGGTAGGACGCTGTAAACATGGCTTTTGCGCTGGTGCAGATTACAGATCCCGTTACTTTATTTGAGCCCTCACTAATGGTGAAAGTGCTTGTTGTAAATGTAGCGGGGTCCATATTTTCACTAAAGTTTGCATAGACTGAGGTTGTTGTCGATGCGTCTAGAGTCGAATCATTTTGTGGGGAGACCGAGACAACGGTTGGTACCGAAGTGTCGGTTGAGCTAGACGTGGTAAAGCTCCAAGTGTATTCAGCTAGGGCGTTTCCGGCGGTATCTTTCATGGTTGGGGATAGAACAACAGTATAGGTCGTATTTGGGGTGAGATTGGAACTCGGTTTGAAGGAAGCGGTTAGATTCGTCAAGGTAACAGCTCCACCAATTGCATTACCCGATGGCTCCTTTACCCAAAAGCTTGCGGTCGATATGGTGCTGCTGGCCATCTCTTCGCTGAACACGACGGAAATAGTTTTATTGATCGGTACACCTGTTGCTTTGCTTGTTGGGCTAACTGAGCTTACCGTGGGCAAAGTTGTATCAGGATTGCTTGGCGTGAAGGACCAACTGTAGTCGGCGGCGAGCGAAAGCCCGACGCTATCTTTGAGACCCGCTTTCAGAGTTGCTGAATAGGATTTTCCAATTGTAAGCGATGCTGCGGGTTGAAAGGAAACAAGAGACCCTGAGCACGAGACGGTTCCATCGATCTTATTTGGACCTTCAACCAGGGTAAATATTTCTTTCGTTACCGTCTGGCAGTCTAGCACCTCACTAAAAGTTGCTGAAATCGATGCATTCAAACTCAAATTTGACGCGCCGTTGGCTGGAGTGGTCGCCGAAATAGTAGGTGGAGTTATATCCTTTTCTGACTCTGTGCCTGTGTTAAAGGAGAACGAATATTGCGCTAGCGCATTGTCTGACATGTCGGTGATGGCCGAACTTAGCGTTACAGTATAAGAAACACTGGGCATCAGCAGGCCATTCTTGGAGGTGTACTTCACAGAGTAGGGGGTAACGGTGAAATTTCCATCTACCGGCGTACCGCTGTAGCTGACTGCGAAAGACGTCGCATCGATGGTTGATAGGTCGATTGGTTTGCTAAAAAAAACCGCGACGGGGCTGTTTACAGCGACTTTTGAC
>CAZOSN010000014.1:6256-44693 GCA_964582405.1 uncultured Oligoflexales bacterium
GTTTACAAGAGGTAAATTGAAGTCAGCTGTCGATGCGGTGAAGCTCCAAGAGAGATCCTGCTCCAAGTAATTGCCATTTATGCTCAGGGCATCTTTGGTTATCGTCGCTGTATAGGTAAATCCTGGAATCAATGCCGAATTTGGCTTAAAGACAGCCGTTGAATTTTTATATTTAACGGTTCCTTCAACGAGTTCCTCTCCTTTGGTGAGTTTGAAGGTGTCTGTTGTAATCGTAGCTTCCTGCATTTCTTCGGAGAACAGTACGGATATCTTGCTGTTGCTGGGTAGGTTCTTGGCGTTTGCTTCGGGATATGTGATGGCTGTTAAGGAGGGACTTCCCGTTACGCCCGTATCAAGGTTATCCGATTTTTTTAACCCTCCGCACGACATCATGAACGCGATCAGTCCATAAAACCATGTCAACATTGATATTCGCATTGTCACCTTCCTCTGCCTCGGTTTCTTGAGTTTTGTTTCGGTTGTCGACGGGTTAAGTTGCCGCCTAAAAGCAATTTTGCCATCGGCAACTTTGGCGGTAGCTTTAGGATTTACTTGAAAAAAGATGAGAATCGAGTTCTTGTGGTTATCTTCGTGAGAAAACAATGAGAAAAGTCCCCTTGTATATCATTGAATTCATTGGACGATGTGATCGATAACAGTTGGATACGTACTAACCTACGTGAATACCCCGAACTCTAACGGCAATATTTTGTCTCACGTCAGAACTTTGGTTTTTTTGATCTAGAGGCCGACTGTCGAGATATTTTCGACAACCGACTAGATCTTGTACACTATAATTTTAAATAAAATCATGAAGTTATGTCTGGCATGGCTCCTGCACTAGGTATCCCATAATCAAGGTTCATCAAATAAATAGAAAGGAAACCTCATGAAACTATCTAAAATCATCGCAGCAGGAATCGTTTTAACTCTAGCGTCGAATGCCACGGCAAAACCTAGATCTCAAGGCAGTCGCAAAGCTAAGACCGAACAGACCAAAAAATCAAAGGCAGACGACAGCACCACTGCCCAATGGGACAGCTCTATCGGCGCTCAGAGTCTAACTTATGACGATGGCACGGACCGCCTGACGCAAGTCAAAACCGGAGTCTATTTCCAACTTGGCTCGCTGCCTATGGGGCTTGGGGGCTATGTCGCGGGAGCGCAGGGAGACAATAGCTTTACCGACGAGATGGGAACGAGCAATAACACGACAACCAAAACAGCTGAAATCGGCTTGGGCGCCAAGGCCTGGCTCCCAGCGTCGGTGGTAGGAAGCGTTGTTCGTCCTTTCGCAAAGATTCACTATACCCCTTATTCGGCTTATGCGGTTAAGTCCACCTACGATGCCGACGAAGGAAAGGTTGAGATAGAAGACAAAGGCAAAATGCCAGGTGCTATTTTAGGTGTGGGCGTGGGTTTCAAAGTTACTCGCGTGATCGGTTTGACCCTAGAGTATAATACCTCAAGCCGCACGATGATCACAGACTCGCTCGATGCCCGTATTGCAGGTGAGTCAATCGACTCCGATGTTGACAGCTACGAGTCAATCAAAATTCGAACCTCAGATGTAAGCCTTGGAATCTCGGCGGATCTGTAGGATCCTTTCTTAGCAACTGATTTTTCCGAATTTCTCCTTGGTTCGGAAAAATCAGTTGATTTCAAGTTCGCACTCGTCGCTTGTACCAGCCCATGACGGTCTTCCGCCTGATCGAAAATCCATCAAAGTTCTATCTAAGAGTTGGCTTGGCCGAACGTTTTGCTGCGCGGTCAAGAGGCTTGCTCCTAATTGAGGAAAATCGCTTTCCAGGCTTCTTAGCAGGTCTTTAATTTTGCGGCGCTTGAGATTGGCCTGCGAACCGCAAAGGTTGCACGGAATCACCGGGATCATGAGTTCTTTCGCATATGCCGACAACCAAGCTTCTGGCACGTAAGCCATCGGTCTGATCACCGTATTGCGGCCGTCGTCGGCAAACAACTTTGGCGGCATTCCAGCCATGCGCCCCGAGTAAAACAAATTGAGAAGGACAGTCTGGTTTAGGTCATCCCGGTGGTGCCCTAGGGCTATTTTCGTATAGCCATTGGCATGGGCATAGTTGTAGAAAATCCCACGCCTAAGCCGTGAGCATAACCCGCAGTAGCTTTTTCCCGGCGCAACTTTGTCCTTAACGATAGAATAGGTATCTTCGGAGATCACCGTAAGCGGGATCCCCCGTGCTTCAAGCCAGGTGCGGTAAGCGTCCAGCTGAAATCCAGGCTGCTTTTGGTCCAAAATCACGGCCGAAAAATCAAACTCAAACGGCGCTCGCTCGCGAATGCTGGCCAGCATCAGTGCCAAAATGGTTGAATCTTTTCCTCCCGACACGCAAACCATAATACGGTCTGAGGGCTCGATGAGTTCGTAGTCGCTGGCAGCCTCGACTATCTTGCGTCGGATTTTGTCGCGGTAGGTTTCCATTGTGTCTTCTATGCCAGCGAGTGCTTTACGGTCAGATAGCAAGACGCACCATCCAGTTCTTCGACCTGACCTATGATCGAGGCTTCGGGGAAGACTTGTCTGAGGCTGGAGCATATTTCGGATGCAGCCTCCTCTGATACAGCAAGTAAAAGACCTCCGCTCGTCTGGGGGTCAAATAGCATGAGTTGCTGATCAGCAAGTAATGCGCTGATGTCACAATATTCTTCAGTATATTCGCGGTTTGTTCGGTGCGCCTTTGTTAAAAAGCCCTCGGCTATCGTGTTTAGGGCACCGGAGTAGAGTGGCAATGCGGACCAATCAATTGCAAACCTCACTTGACTCGCCCTGGCAATGTGCAGCGCGTGTCCCAGGAGGCCAAATCCTGTGATATCAGTCGCGGCTTTGATCACACTAGCAAGTTCAGGAGTCAGAGCTCTCATGACATCATTGGGCTGAACCATGCGCTTTAGCATCGGGAGAAGAGCGCTTTCGTCTAGTTTGCGACGCTTAAGGGCAGCCGTTAGGGTTCCTGTTCCAAGTGGTTTGGTTAAGATCAGCCTATCGCCAGCCATCGCTCGGTTGTTCTGCCAAATTTTCTGCGGATGAACTTCGCCTGATACACTCAAGCCAAACTTGAGCGTATCATCGTCGATGCTGTGTCCGCCTACTAAAGATACCTGGGCGGAGGTAAGCACGTCCGATGCGCCCTGCATCACCTCGGCAATGACCCGATCGGGTAAAGTAGCCAATGGATAAGCGAGGATCGCAAGAGCTGTGCGGGGTTGGCCGCCCATCGCATAGACATCGCTCAGAGCATTCGCGGCGGCAATTCCACCGAAGTAGTACGGCGAATCAACAATCGGCGTAAAAAAATCAAGCGTCTGCACGATCGCTTGGTCAGGGCCGATTTGCCAAACAGCAGCATCATCAAAATCTCTGCCATCAACTAGAATATCGTTATTCACTGGCGGGAATTTGACTAGACCGAGAACGTGGCGGAGTTCGCGTGCCGCAATTTTTGCAGCACACCCTCCTTTTTGGACAGTTTCGGTAAGCTTGATTTCCATTGGGCTCTCCGGAAACCTCAGTGGCTCGTATAAACCGCGATCGGAAGACCGTTGATCTCGCATTTGATAGCGGACACGTCCGTCGGATCGAAATCAACAAGGTCGAATTTCGATTTTGCTTTGGCGATTTTGCCGCTTTGAGCAGGGAAATCGACCCGGTTTACGTAGCTTTCGTCTCTTATGGTCGGAGTTGCAATGACCTTGCCTTTCACTGCGAGTCCAAAGCTCCGGTTGCAGGACAACTCCCACGTAATAAGTGGCAGACCTGTATCGTTTTGCACATGCAGCACGCTGCGTGCAAGGTCAAACGTAAGAGAGACCTGATCTGCGTTATCTTCGGCGGTTAACTCAAAGGAACCACTGATGAGAGGGCTATTCACGACGATTCCTGTCGGTGACTTCTCTCTGCCATTGGTGAACAAAACTTGAGTCTGATAATCCTGGAAGTTGCAGGATACAATTTGATCCGCAGGAAGTTTGTCGAGCTGGGGGATATCTTTTTTCTTCGCATAGGGGCCAAAATCAAAATAGCGTGTACCAATGCCTAGATAGCCGCTCTGATCGTCGCTGAACTTGACTTTGCCCAGATCACAAACGACGGCAGCGGAGTGCAAAGCCTCGGCTTTGAAGTACCAATTTTTACCAGTTGAAGAATCGGAAAGGGTCAGAACAGGTTTGTCACCGGGCGCGACATAGGACCTCAATTGATGACCCATGTAGTCAAATGCGCAGGGGCTCGCCTCACCCGTGGATCGCGCCATGCGTTCCTTGGCTTTTTCCGTCGGGATTGCTTTGATCAGAGACCACACTGTGGACAAGGTTAAACTTTCTTGTTCCTTGGAACCGGGGAGTTCCTCTTTTTGGAAACGATCGGTGTAGCAACGGCTTTTCATCAGAATCGACCATTCTTCGGGGCCTTCGGGCATTGCCGGATTGCGGTATCCTTCGATCGTCTTGTTGATCCAGTCTTCGAAATAATCTGGTCTAGTATACACGGTTGGAAACTTTTTGTTGGCGCATCCTTCGCCCCAGCTCACAATTCCCGCGAGTTCCAGACCACGCTTGGTCTCGATCAGCAACGGTCCGCCGGAGTCGCCTTGACAGGTATCGTAGCCACTCACCGTCGTGATACCGCCGCAGATTTGCTTTTTGTTGATGGAGTCATCGTCGTACATTTTGCTGCAGTCTTTGGCCTTGATAGTCATGGCATCGACTTCTGCGAGGTATTTCTCTTGAGTATAAAGCCACCCAAAATTTGAGGCGTTTCCAAAGCCCATAGCAAAGGCCTTGTGGCCATGGTCAGCGCCGTTTAAGTTGCGGCCAAACAATTTGATTGGTGTGATGTCTTGTGCAGGTTCTGCCAACATCACGAGCGCCAGGTCATTAACGATATTGGTGCCATCATACTTAGGGTGAATATAGATCGCCTGAGCTTTGGCAAATTTTCGGTGGTCCCAATCGTCCAGACTCTCGATACCCCAGCTAACTTCGAGAGGATTTCTGAGGTCGGTCACACAATGGGCTGCGGTAAGAACAACATCGGGTCTGATGAAACTGCCGCCGCAAAAAGATTCAGTATCGCCTTCTTCGGAAAGTGACGCGAAAAAACTATGATCATGCGCTACGTCGTGGCCACCGATAATATCCAGTCTTGATGATATATAGCTACCGCAGGCAACCATTCCGGCAAGGGCACAGGCAAATGCTGGGCCTTTTATCGATATTCTGTCTAGCATGGCTTTTCTCTCAATTTAAGTTGTCATACTCAGGGCCCTCCTTATAAACCACAAATTCATGGATTGCTCGCTAAATTTGTGCCAGACGGGCCTTTCTGTGCTATCGAAGACAAGCCATTTTATATCGCAGGAGATTCTATGAGCTTTGGTATAGCGAGGTTTGTGATTAGCAAGGTGTCCCCGGATTTCAACGACTGCCTACGGACCGACAAAACCCAAGTCATTTCGCTTTCATCAGCCCAAAGCCAGCACGCGCGCTATGCGCAGGAACTCCGTGGATTTGGAAAAATCGTTCAGGCTTCAGGTGCGCCAAATTGTGCGGATGCGGTATTTATTGAAGACACGGCGGTCATCATTGATCATGAGCTGGCGTTGATTACGTGCCCGGGGGCACCTTCAAGGCGGCCGGAAGCCGAGGCAACTAGAGCTCAGCTGGCTGAGTTTATGGAGATCGAGGTGATGGAGTATCCTGCTTTGTTAGACGGTGGCGATGTTCTCCGCGTTCATGACCATATCGTCGTCGGTCTTTCAGGTCGTACCAATTTGGCTGGTTTTGGCTTTTTGCGAGAAATTGCCGAGGCTAAGGGCATAAAAGTTCATGCGCTGCAGGTTAAGGCAAGTCTCCACCTTAAGTCAGCCGTAACCTTGGCAAGCCCCGACCTCTTGATCTATGACCCCGGCGCGTTTGGTGGCACGGACTTCGAACTCCATAGCATGCTTGGCGTCGAGGCGGTCAGGGCTCCTGAATTTCTCGGCGCTAATGTTCTAGCTCTTCCAAATCGATGTGTTCTTGTCTCTGCTGGTGCGCCTAGGACTCAAGAGCTACTGGCGGGGCGCGAACTCGATGTCCGCCCACTAGAGGTGCAAGAGTTTCACAAAGCTGATGGAGCCTTGACCTGCATGTCGCTTCGCATTCCTCCGCCTGGTTCATGGTGTACGTAGTGCCACACCGGGATTGATTTCAGGGATTGGCGCCCAGCCCAGGATTCAAACGTATTCGTGCCGCGATTAATCGCCGCGCGAAGACCAGACCCCGGCCGCCGGAGCCCGGACCCGGATCACAGCTCGCTGAACCGGGCGGGCCCGGCTCCCGACCACCTATTCTATAATCAGCCCCGACAGCCCATTAGTCGATCTCCGCAAAGAGTTGTTTCAGAAGCCTTGGATCTTTTATCCCAGGCGAAGCTTCGACCCCGCTTGCAAGATCGACAGCATAGGGTTGGACGACCCTTATCGCCTCGGCAATATTGTGGTGGTTAAGGCCTCCAGAAAGAATCAGCGGGACCTTTGATTGGACATGACGGGCCAGATCCCAGTCGACTGTTACTCCTGTTCCGCCATATTCGCCCGTGACCGCGGCATCAATCAGATGGGCAAAGCAATGGTAGTCAGCCATTTGCTTGAGATCTGCGCGGTGCTTTATACGGAAGGCTTTGATAACTTCGTGAGGTAGGCAGGCAGCAAAGTCAGGACTCTCGTCACCGTGAAGTTGAACTGTTGTCAGGCCTATTTCGCTTACTGCGGCGTTGATTTCTTCCCGGGACGGGTTGACAAACACCCCGACGATTTTCTCTGGCCTGGCCACGCTCTTTTTAAGTTCGGTCACGATGACTTTGGCGTTTTTAATGGATATGGCTCTTTTGCTCCCGGGCCAAAGGATAAAACCCAACGCCCATGCGCCTAGTTCGCAGGCAAGTTGGGCATCCTCTAGTCGCGTGAGTCCGCAGATTTTTACACGTGTGGTTTTGGGTTGGAATTTGATATCGCCGGATACCTCCTTCACGATGCCTCCTTCAGTAGGGCCAGGCTGACTTGAGATAATAATACGAGCTGATTTGCGCCGATGCAATCACGAGTCCGACCATGGTGAGACCCCCGAGTGTCCATCGAAGTCGTGAGGCTGAACGAAATTGAGAATCAAGCCAATGCCCGATCATGAGCCAGAATGGAAAAAGTACGGCTCCAAAACGGTAGGCTTGGGGGAAATTATTGCCTTGGGTGGGCCAAAGCAGAATCGACAGCAAAAGATACGCTCCAATCGGAATGAATTCCCGCCTAAGGTGTTTGATTGTACCGATCGTTGCGACAAGGATCGCCCAGAACCAAAACGCCCTTGGGGCCGAGTTGGGGCTTAGCCACAGCATATTCGATAAATAAACTGCTCCAGAATCAAGCTTGCCCCAATGGTGTTGAGCGTCGATGCTGGTAAAAGGGCTTCCTGTCTTTTGATAGAGGAACAGCAACCAAAGTGCAAAAACAAAACCTGATATGAAACCCGATAGTATAAATCGGGAGCGGTTGTTGCCGGGATGTGTGCTTGAAGGGGCGCACAAAAAAACCAGACCAACACATATCGCAACCAAGACCCCTTGGTTGCGTGTGATCGCCGCCAATCCAGCAAGCAGCGAACCTATCAATAACCGGCCGCGGTAGGCCTGTTGAAATGCGAGGACGCTAACGAGCAAGAAACAAGCCTCGGTATGATTTGAAAAATAAACCCAAGCACCCGGCGCGAACACCAACGGAAATAATACGACCGGATTATTTGTGCCTAACAAATGTTTCGGCGAGCCGTTTTCAATCTGAGATTTAGAATACCTCCAAAGAGCAATCAGGGTGAGAATAAAGCAAACTGCCGAAATCAGCGATCCGGCGAAGGCAAGATCCACAGGATTGATCAGATGAGAGACCCCATTTAGAACAATGGGCCAAAGAGGGAAGAAAGCAAATTGTGACCCCGGGTGGGATGCCCACCATTCCGGAGTTGTGTAACCTTGGAGGGCAAGATGCGTGTACCAGCCGGAATCCAAATACTGGAATGCCTCCCGCAAAGCTAAGGCTCCCGAACCCACGGCGCTAGCGATCACCGATCCATGCACGGCAAAATAAGAGATCACCAAGGCAACAATTGCAATCCTGCGGCGGAGATTCACACTCAAGGATACCCCGGCGTTGCTAGGGTTTGGTATGTTAGTGAGTATCGAGGGTGATTTTTCCAATGTAATGCTCTCCAATTTTGCAGATTTGAAGAGTCATTTGAGTACCTTCCAGGCCCTACCTTGTCAATGGTTGTGTTAAGATGAAACATCGCAGCTTAGGCCCAGAGATTGATGAAATTTGGACGAACCCTTAGCAGGATAGAGGTAGGTGATTGCCATGCGATCATCCATCATGAGTCTGTAAATGCCAAGGCGAGCAAAATAGGATATTACGCTTTCTTCCGTATCATGCGCATGATTCAATCCAAGGCAGTGGCCCAACTCGTGAGTCAAGATCTGCGTGAAAAACTTGGTGTCCTCGGTATGATTTCCACCAATTTCAACCAAACATGCATGAGATCTGTCTCCTTTCCAGGCGAGAGTGCCGGCTCCAACGTTGTGCCTGTATAGACAGATTTCAATGGTGCGATCAGCAGCTCTCTCGGGCGTGTAGGTGGCATTCTCTGGGAGCGCCTCACCCTCTAGAGGGATTATTTCGAATTTAAGGTAACTAGAGGAGATCTGCTCATAGTCCTGAATGACGGTCTGAGTCAGCTCGCGAACCGTTGTCATCTGACTTGCACCGAACGGATCGTCTTCTGGTATATTAATCGTATCAAAGCTATGGGCGTCGGCCGCTGGGCATAATTTGATATACAGAAACGGATCGTTTTCTGTAAGACCCCAAGGGTTCTTTTTAGCTATTGGTCTAAAACCAAACGATAGTCCAACCATCAATACCAGGCTCACCATCCATGTTGCTTTCATAACTCTCCCTAAAAATGCCAGCCCAACCCAGTAAGAATCTCGGATCTCATACCCGACCGACTGGTGATGAAGCTTGAAAAGTCAATTCTAAAGTCAAACTGGCTGCTAAGGCCCATATGCCACCCGTATTCGGTGTAGAGCCCAGAGGTGAAATTGGCGAATCCATCGCTCCCGTAGCCCAGTCCAAAACCGGCGACAAGAGAGTCTTTGCCAACACGGTAGAGTATACCGGTTGTGGTGAGGTTGAGCTTTCCTAGTTCCAAACCTTGAAACCCGAGGCGAATACCATTAATCCACCCTCGTTCTCCCACCTGCACCACTAAATGAAATAAATCGTCCGTTGGAATTTTGGCCAGCGCCGGTGAGTAAAATCCACAGCCTCCGATCCAGAATACGAGGGCAAGTCTCAGCTGCTTCACATTAAATATCCCATGTTTACAAATATCACCTCCCGCGTGGAGAGGCGCTTTTGAAGAATTTCGATCGGATGACCGTGAAACACTTCAAAAGTGATATGCAATTTGTGAATGAGAAAAAGCCTTACCCTGGTCGTTATGCCCAAATTGCTTGAGCGCGTCTTCTTCAGAACGCCCTCCTCCAACATCCCCCGTTCGGCGTAAAATCCGCCGATGCCGATGCCGCCGCCGAGCGGCATCCAGGCCAGCTGGCCATAAATTCCCGTCCAGAGCCCACTCAGAAGGTAGCTATTGAAATAGAAATCTTTGCTGTTTAATCCCGCTGAATATCCGCTAAGCGCAAATCCGTCGCTATCAAGTCCTATTCCCATGGCAGTGGTTTGGCTTGCTCCGTGAGTCGACGTCGTTCCAACGGAGAGGCCGAAATCTGTTCCCTTTTGGGTAGACTGTGCCATAGCCAGCTCTGGACATACGCCTTGCCATACAAAAATTATGAGTAACAAAAAGCGATTCATAGAGGCATGATATCATGTGAAGAAATTTTGAGATAGCGGTTGTCTGCAACGTAACTTTAAAAGGAGCATTCATGTCGTTTGATTCAACCGAGTGGTCCGAGCCGAGTAGAGTCAGTGTCGCTTGGGGTGACATGGATGCGTTTAATCATGTCAATAACACCCGCTACTTTCGCTATTTTGAGGATGCTCGGATCCATTATTTTCGTGCACTTGGCGTGCTCGATCTTAGTTTGGCAGCGGAAATCGGACCTATAGTCAAGAGTACTCAATGCGAGTTTGTAAGACCCATAAAATACCCAGATGAGCTTCTCGTCTATGCGCGAACGACAACGATGCGCGAATCTTCTTTTGTGATGCAGTATGCAATTTGGAGTCAGGTTCAGGGTATGATTGTAGCTTTAGGTGATGCAGTGATCGTTATGGTCGATAACCAAACAGGTAAAAAATGCCCAGTTCCAGCTGTGCTGCGAGGTGCAATAGAGAGGCAGGAAAAACGGACGTTCTAAGTTGGTCTAATTGCTCATGCTGTCAGAAATTGTTTATCCAAATTAGAGAACGCACGGGACCTCTCACTTAAAGTTTTTTCTGAATCCCGCCGACGATCCACGTAATAGGTTTCGCCGCCTCGTGGATGCCCCTGGTTTTTTGTGACATGAAATCTGGCGGCCTAGTTTCACGAGTTTCATGGGAGGGATGGATGAAATACAGATGGTGGGTGTTGGCAGGAACTGTTATCACCGGGACCGTGGTGGTTCTCTCGTGCGGAAAAAAAGGCGAGTCGGAAGATTGTCCCGAACCAACGAAATTAGCCGGAGAACCACCGGGAGATTCAAAATGCTCAGGTGGTGGGCAGGGAGCGGGGCCTGGTGGTAAATCCGGCTCGGCTACAGGCGTCAGTGGCAGCTCGGGAAGCACAGGTGGGACATGTAGCCTTACCGATAATACCGCTGAGACTTCGACAGCCAATACATACGGTTGCTTACGTTTAGCCAGAGATGTTTCTTCATGCCAGGCGTCGCGCGAAGCTCAGGGGCTCAGCGGTTTTTGGCTCAAATTTTCGTGTCGCGTGACCTTAACCAAAAGCGGCGACAATGTCGTTATCTCGACAGATGATCTACCGGACTATAAATCCTACTATTTCGGCTCAACGGATGCCTGCTATGAAGCATTTAGTTCTTCGGAGCGAAAAGCTAATCCCAACTATATTGCTTCCCAGTCGATTCAAGTCACAGTTCCTTTTAGTCCAACGGCTGCAGCAAGTGCCACGGCAACACCAGAGGGGGTCATCGGAATCGCTCTTAATGGTGTAGCACTTTATGATAACTCCGCTGCTCCCGGCGATGATATCTACAACGAGGAAGCAACATTTGATAAATGCGATGGTCATCCGGATGTCAGTAGCCGCTACCACTACCACTCCGAGCCTGGACCAATTAGCAATGATGACTATGCCTTCGTCGGAGTCATGCGTGACGGATTTCCTATTTATGGAAGGAATGACTATTCAACAGGTGCAACCGTAACAGGTCTTGATAGCCAAGGCGGCAAAACTAGCACAACGGTGGACAGCCCATCGACGGAAGTCTACCATTACCATTTGAACCTGCAGAGCAATGGCACAAAGTCCGTTTATTTCATAAGTGCCGGTTACTACAAAGGAACACCAGGGTCTTGCTCGGGATGCGAATAAAAGTTCTAAAATACGCGGGTATCGCGTCTCTTGGTCTAAGCATGCTTGTTGTCGCTTTTAGCCTTGTTGTAAACGTTGTGGAAGAATCGGATCATGAGTTAAAACCATTGGGCTATGATACCCACTATCGCAATAGTCCGTTGACGGGTCTCGTTTATAGTCAATACTCCGATGGGTCCCTTAAACGTCTGATGTTTTTTTTGGGCGGGAAAAAGGTCGGCACGGAGCGCATCTGGTACCCCAACGGGATGCTGATGGTGGAGAGACCCTATTGGTTTGGACAACCAGACGGCGAATGGCGTCAATGGTATCAGGACGGGAGTGTTAAGAGCCTCAAGGTCTATACAAATGGTATCATAGACGGTGAATCCTGGGGATGGCATTCCAATGGCCAGATCTCTGACTACAACCGCTACGAGGCGGGGCGTGAGATCAGTCACAAATCTTGGGTATTTGATGGGACGCCTTACTATAACTATGTCTACCAGGATGGACACAAAGTTGGAATTCGAGGAGGTGATTTTTGCAAGCGACTCGACAAGGTGCGAAACTAATTCTTTTAGGGTTCGTCGTATGCCTCGGCTGCACAAAGCAGAAGTCCTTTGATAAGGCGATCGCGGAGCACCGCAACACCCTAGTGGACCAAGTAAATCCAGTTCTAAGTGGTGCACCATTTTTTACGATCAAGACTCTCAATCCTGTCTGGAATGTCACCGAGAAGACTCCGATTGTTGAAAGTCCCGAGTTCAACCTTGTTGATCAAGATGGCAACAAGCGGGATGCCGGTATGTTCAAGGGAAAAGTATCGATTGTGGGCTTCATGTTTGCAAGCTGCAAGGGCTTCTGTCCGTTCCTCGTCGAAAGCATGAAAGGCGTGGAACAGGCCATCAAGGATCGATCCGAACCCGTGCAGTTTGTTGCAATCACGGTGGACCCCTCCGAGGATACGCCTGAGGTTCTCAAAACCTATGCCGCTGGGCACAACCTGGACACGGAGACGCGATGGAGTTTACTGACAGGTGACCAGGATACAATTTACAAACTTGCTAGAGAAACTTTTGCGAGCCAGGTCTTCAAACGGCAGACCGAGGATCCAAATTTTGTCCACTCCGAACATCTCTACGTGATCGACAAGGGCGGGCGGCTCCGCGGTATTCTCAATGGAACTCGTGTGGATGTGGGCCGAGATGCTCAGTCTCTGCTTGCTCAGCTTGGACCGTGATCACTTGCCGTTAAGCTTGTGTCGGTAGTCTTCTCCCCATGAGCCAACGCGGTGCTGGATTTGCGCTTCTAGGTATAGTGCTTTGGAACGGTCTACAATTTTGCGAAGATCGAAAGATCTCGATTGGATCCTAAAAGCGAATCCATAAAAAGTCTCATTGTCGTAACAACCATCTGGTATTCCTCGTCACTCAGAGTCGAAAGCACTTCTTCTGCGAACGGCAGTGCAGTTTGCTGCTGATATGGCTTAAAATCTACGGGATTACCCATGATATTGAAAAGGATACTTTGATCGACGTAGTAGCCAAAACAAGGTACGTAGATACTATTGCCTTAACCGTCATCATGGGTATGTTCGTCCCATTATTCGTCTGCGGTGATTTGATGAGACCGGTCTCGGGATCCTTAGAAAAATCGGGATCCAAGTCTACATCAATGATTTCTGTACTACGCTTGATGGCTTTCGCCATGACCCGAATGTCCCTCTCATAGAGAGATTGTTCGTCACCGAGCAAGTATAAACTGATGAAGTCATCGAGACTTATCTTGTATTTCGGAGAGTCTAGGACTGCTAAGGCGAACTTCAGTTGCTTGTCAGTAAAGACGGTGAGATAAGCCAGATCTTGTTCTCTCAATGCTTTCAGCTCGGCTTTCACTTCGGGGTTAAGATCGGTTCGTGCGTCCAAGGAGGCAATGCTCTCATTGACCTTAGCAATCATATGGCTTAAGATAGGAGCCGAATATGGCAGCTCAATCCTACGCTGCAGACTGAGGAAATCAAACCCCTCGGACTTCTCTGCTTCAGCATTTCTACAGAAGAGCTCGCTGAACGTGCCGCGATATCCAGGCGGCTCATTCAAAGAATCGAGAAAGGCGATCCGGGATGTTCAATCGGAGCGGTATTCGAAGTCGCAGCGATTCTTGGAATCAGATTATTCGAGACCACACAAGAAAACATCAGTCTGCATAACCGAGAGTTAGAAAACAAACTCGCACTCATGCCATCGCAAATTAAAAAAGCACCAGTTCAAAGGACTTATTGAAAAAGTTGACTTATTTTGGCAAATGGCCATGCAGTCATGCCTGGTTTGATATCGACTTGCTGTTCTGAGCGTGTGAACAGCAAGCTTGTTTCTATATGGTCAATCCCTAGGGCATCTGCGACATAACTCAGGCCATCACCATGATCCCCACTCGGGTTACTAGTATATTTGGCCTCGCCAAGAGTAAATAGCCCACCTTGGTGATAGAGGAAATCGACTTCACGGGATCGATCGCGATAGAAAAATAGGTTCTTGCTGCGATCGATAGCGTTCAGTCGCTTGCGTAATTCCATAAACACACATGTTTCCCAAATATGGCCTACAAGTGGTGATTTTCTAAGTTCTGCTTCTGACTGAATGTTTAATAGGAAACATAGGAGGCCGGTATCGTTGAGGTAAATCTTAGGAGACTTAATCATCCGTTTTCCTTGGTTAGAAAACCAGGGTTCGAGAAGTTTGACCAGACCTGCTGCCTCAAGTGCGCTAAGCCACTGATTTGCAGTTGAAGGGCTGATACCGACGTCTTTTGCCAGATCTGACTTGTTTAGAACTTGTCCAGATCGAAGGGCACAGCCGCGCAGAAACCTTTCAAAATCTCGCAATTGCCCGACGTTCAAAAGTTGCCGCAAATCGCGTTCCAGGTAAGAAGCTACATAAGATTGAAAAAATGAAAATGGATCAAGATTCTCGGCATAGAGCTCAGGCAATCCTCCTTTGAGCATAAACGCCTCTAAAGAAATATCTCGATCGAGATCCTGAAGTTCGAGATAGGAAAGTGGATCAAACTCAAGAACCGCAACACGCCCTGCAAGAGACTCGGTGACTTCTTTCATCAACTGATATTTCTGTGATCCTGTCAGGATCAATTGGCCTTTTTGTTGTCGGTTTTTGTCGATGAGAATTTTTAAGTAACGAAACAGCTTGGGTGCATACTGCACTTCATCGATGATAAGTGGTGCCGGGTGATCTTGCATGAACAGCTCGGGATTCTGCTCAGCCTGATCCGCGATAGTCGGAAGATCCAACGAGACGAAGTTATGCTGCGGGAACGTCCGCCTTAGAATCGCTGTCTTCCCAGTCTGTCTTGGCCCAGTCAAAACAATCGCTGGCCGAGTGGCGGCCAGATTTCGCAATTTATTCTCAAATGTCCTTTTAATCCAGATAGTTGCCAATTTTTCGATCCAACTGCAAAATTGTCCCGTTTTAGAAATGGTATCAGCAAAACCCAGCAATGTAAATATGGACCATTGATTCCGGCTGTGACTGTTTTCTTCTGGGATTCGCGGTGTCCCGGTTTTGGTAATTAAAGAACGGACGCCATTATCTAAAAGCGCGTGACCCATTTGACCGGCACAACCTTTAGCCGTACCTTGAAGCGACCCAAGGCAGCGTGCTCCTTAGATTTGCTTTGATCCATTGGAGTGACATCTGCCCACTTGAGTCGATTGGCGCTTAGAAGGCGAGAAAATTGGGACTGGTTGCGGCCACTAACTTCTGCGGCAAACGTCTGGGTATGTTTGGGCGCTTCTAGTATGAGGCTCATAGCATAGTCCGTCTTGAAAGATACCTCAAAATAGCTGAATTGCTTAGGAAAGATGAGATGCTATCAAACATTGCTTTCTTTTGTCGATTTTTCTAATTCAGATTCGGTTAAAGCCCTGCGTATTCGTCGGAGTATTCGTGAAATTTTTTGGCGTGCATTGACCGGAGTTAAGCCATGCTTTTCGGCAAGATCCTCAAAGGAGGTTTCCTCAAATACTCTTTCGACTAGGAGTGAAACCTCCTGTTTCGAGAGCCCAATACAGGCTTGGGAAATCAGACTCGAAAAGTCCGCCATGGCGCTAGTTTTCGCCGTTGATTCGAGATGTGAGGCATCGAGGTCTATCTGGCCTTGTCTGACCCTCGATGATCTCCAGTGATCTCTGGCGACGTTTCGGGCAATTGATAGGATCCACATCATCGCGCTTCGGTTAGGGTCGTAAGTCATAATATAGCGATGGACGCGAAGATAAGTATCCTGAAAGGCGTCGGAGACATCAGCGGACGGAATAAGTTTGTTCAAATAGGCGAGAACCACCGGTTTTGATCGCAGATAAAACTCGTAGAATGCCTTGGCATCTGCCTCACGATACTGTGTCAGCAGGACTTCCAAAGATGTACTGCGAAGATCGGTCGATCTCATTCACACTCCTACCAAATTGATTTGCTCGCCAGTTAATCGGTTGAGATCATAGGATATATTAAATCTGACCCCGAAGGCTTCATAAAAATTTTGAATCCTTGTCACACTTTTGATTCCTAACCAGTAATAGGGGCATTGCTACTGCAAAAGCAGAAGGCTGACCAAGAATAAATTGAGGAGATAGAGTGGATCAAATTGCCCCCGCTTCCGAGCAGGCCATCTTGCGAAAAGTATTTTATGATATCGAGCCTCCGGTATGGATGGTTCATGCTAAAATAGGCGGCTCTATCGCCATGGGAGGAGTGGTTTCGCTCCTTATTTGCGGCCAGTTTGGAATGTCTCTTACTCCGCTGGCGGACCATTTCGAACGTCATCTCGCCTCCTTGATGGGGTTGCTTGGCTGTTCCGTTACTTGTGGCCTCCTGTTTGCGATTGTTCCTGCTGCTTTGCTCCGTTTCGTCTCGTCGCCTTTGCAGTTTTATGTGCTTACCCGCAGAAATCAACCTGTGATTTTGGGCTGGATCGTGGCTACCGGCTTTGTATTGATGAGACTCTCAAGGGCGTCTCTGCAGATCTCTGACATTGTTACATGGTATGCTGCTGCCATGTTCATGTTTTCGATACTGGCATGGGGGCTCTATAGGATCGCGACGCAGCCATTGTTGGGTAGGAGCCCATGAAAACAACTCTGCTAAAAGTCACAGCTTGGTTCCTACTCGTGATTTCTGCACGCCCGACGGCTCTTTCGGCGGCAGAAGAAAACTATCATTCCCTAACTTTGCAGCAATTTGCGGATCTTGTGTCCGAGCATAGCCCTGACAAAGCGATCGATTCGAAGGCCGTTGAACTAGCAGAACTAGCGGAAAGCCGATCGGGATTGTTGGCTGACCCGATGGTAACTGTGACACGAGAAAATGAACCGGCTCCTTCCGTCTGGCCGTCTCAGGATTCCGCGATGAATAGCCCAGGTCAGTCGCCAAGCTGGAAATGGACGGTCACTCAAAGTATTCCCTGGCCAGGCTCGCTCGGTGCGGCAGAGCGCCTAGCTAAAGCTACAACGACGAGTGCTCGCATATCCCAAGATACATCCGATGCGGAACGTCGATTTGTTGCTATGAAGCTGTTTGTCGAAATGGTGCGTAAAAATTTTGCCATTGAGATCCAGAAAACTGTAGCGGCTGATACGAACGCCCTTCTTGATATAGTTCGTGAGCGTTACAAGCAGGGCACAGGTAGCCATATGGAGGCACTTCAGAGTCAAATCGAGACGATTCGGTTGAATGCTAGCCTGGCTTCCCAGCGGGCCGAGCTTGATAATCTAAAATCTCATGCCGAGCTTCTGCTTTCTGGGGTGCGGGGGGTTCCGGTCCATGCCGATTTCAAACTCGAATGGCCCAAGGATTGGCTAAATTCATCCCCGATTTCAGATGCTGGTCAAAGAGACTATACCCGTGACCTTATAGATAATTCCCAAGAATTAGGGGCTGCCAATAGGGAACTCGCCTACAAAAAGTCGCTTCCGGCGCTAAATCTTGGAATTATGGCAATGCAAAATGATGATGGCATGCATAGCGTTGGAGCCATGCTCGGAATTCAAATACCCATTTATTCTTTTGCCGAGCGCCATGCATTGTCCTTGGAGAATGATGCTTTCCATACCAAAACTGATCTTGATATGACTTGGTACGTCCGGCGGAAAAAATTGAGTGAAGATCAGACCAAAATTCGCATCAGGCAGATTGCGGAAAACCTTGCAACTCTTGAGCGAGAAATCTTGCCATTGATACGAGAACATCTGACTTCCGCTACCGTTTCGTATGGCGAGGGAAAGGGAAGCGTTTCGAGTATCATTGAATCCAGACGCGAATTGCTTAATTTCGAGATGTCTCGAATCGATATAAGCGCAGAGTTGGTGCGCGCCCATATTGCACTTTCTGAGATTGCAGCTGGATTTGCAGATAGACTTATCGATATCCCGATACCCAACCTCGCAGCTAGCGGAATGGGTGGCGGACCTTTGAATGGCGATTCCATGAATGGACCCAGCATGTCTGGCTCTACAGGTGATCGGATGCCTGGCGACAAGTCTGAAATGATGAAAAAGAGTCCCACAAGGCCACCCTCGTCGCCGCCGATCGAGCCGGAGGGAAAAGGGATGGGCATGTAGTGGTGTTTTAGGTTTAGTCAACAAGGTAGGTTTGGAAATAGAGAGGATTATTGCTTCATGATCCAGATTAGCAGACAGACCAGAGGTTTTACGGGCGCAGGATCCATAATTTCTGCAATTCTTCTGATCGTTTCATTTTGTACCAGTTTGTCGGCGAAAGCAGAAAGCGACTTAAAAATCTCGGTGGAACCTTCGCCGGCAACCCCACAAACTGGTGAAAATACTTTATGGATTCAGATAACCGACGAGCAGAATCTCCCGGTTGTCGATGCAGAAATTGGCTTGCTCATTTATATGCCCGCCATGGGAACCATGCCGCGGATGGAGGAGAAAGCTACGATTAGCTCCAACAACAAAGGTAGGTATGGCGCAACTTACATGCTTTCGATGGGTGGATCATGGGAAATGACTCTCAATATAGCGGCACGCGGCAAGAAGAAAACTCTTCGGTATTCTGTGACGACCGATATACCCGGCGTTTTAGACAAGAACTCCTCCGGGATGGATACCTCTAATTCTTCGGAAGTATTAGACATTGGTCCAGCGCGACTCCAGCTGATAGGAGTTAGATTTTCTGAGGCGAAAAATGTCCAGCTTTCCAAAACAGTGCGGGCAGTAGGAATCGTCGAGCAGGACAATACCCATAGAGAAGACGTTACCGTTCGTTTCAGCGGTTATGTTTCTAAAATCTTTACAGGCCGAGTCGGCGACAATGTCAAAAAGGGACAACCACTCTTCAGCGTCTATAGCCCTGACCTTGTGACCGCGCAAAGCGAATACCTGCTTTCCGTAAAGACATCCGATACCTCGCATTCGCTGGTGGCGTCGGCAGAAGCCAGATTGCAAAATCTCGGAATGACCGAAGCGCAGATTATGAATCTTAAAGCCACGGGTAAATCGCAGCGCGAAATCATAGTCAGATCTCCCATCGCAGGTACCATTCTGCGCGTGGGTGCAAGCGATGGAACAGCGATCGGTGCTGGACAGGCCGTTATTACCGTTGGCGATCTTAACAAGAGTTATATCGTCGCGAGGGTTTTTCAACAAGATGTTGGCGATGTCAAGGCAGGGCAGGCTGTTGAGATAGGTTTGCCGAGTGCTCCTGGTTACGCCCATAAGGGACAAGTTGATCTCGTATTTCCCCAATTTGAGCTTGGTACAGGCACTGCTAATGTCAGAGTACAAAACCTCGACCCACTGTTGGATCTTAGGCCTGGCGTTTATGTGGATTTAAGGTTTCCGCTGGCGCTTGGAGAAGGTTTGGTTGTCCCTGTAGATGCCCTGCTCTATTCTGGACTGCACAACTATGTGTTTGTCGACCGTGGCAACGGTTTACTCGAGCCGCGCGAGGTGTTTCCCGGGAGGTTTGTCGGTGACAGTGTCGAGATTCGGAAAGGTCTAGCGCCGGGAGAACGGGTTGCCGCTAGTGGAACCTTTCTTCTCAGTTCTGAGGCGCAGCTTAGGAGTGCTCTGCCCAAATGGTCGGTGCAAGATTCGAATGAGAAAAAAATGGATTCCCAATAGTTCAAAACGCCCTTCGGTAAGGATTATAGAATGGTTGCACGAATTATCCGATTGAGCGCATCGCATCCGATTCTAACGGTTATCGCTATATTGTCGATTGTTGGCTTCGCGATTTTCGCCATCCAAAAGCAGCCTCTCGACGCATTGCCTGATTTGTCTGATACCCAGGTGATTGTTGCAGCCGATTGGGTTGGACGGTCACCAAACCTGGTTGAAGATCAGATCACATACCCATTGGTCACGAGTCTTCTGTCATCTCCCCGCGTGAAATACGTCAGGGGACTATCGATGCTAGGCGGTTCCCAGATTACGGTAGTCTTTGAAGATGGCACGGATTTATACTGGGCGCGTTCACGGATCACTGAGAAGCTTGCTTCCATGAACAATTTACCTTCTGGGGTAAGCGCCGTTCTCGGTCCCGAGGCCACTGGATTGGGTTGGGTGTATCAGTATGCATTGATAGATAAATCTGGTGGTCATGACCTTGCCGAATTGCGTTCTTTGCAAGATTGGAACATTCGCTTTGCGCTTGAAGCTGTTCCTGGAGTCGCAGAGATCGCGAGTGTTGGAGGATTTGTTAAGCAGTACGAAGTCAGTCTTGATCCTGTCAAACTTCAGGCATTTAAACTCTCGCCGCTGGATGTATCCCGTGCCCTTCGTGCCGGCAATCAAGAAATCGGAGCTAACGTCATAGAGATGGCAGGCACCCAGTACATGATCAGGGGGCGTGGGTATGTAAAAAACTTGGATGATATCGGTAGAATTCCTGTATCCGTACTCCAGAAGGGCCGCGTGATCACGGTCGGAGATATCGGTCGGGTGCAAAAAGTACCAGCGCCACGGGTTGGAGCGAGCGAGCTTGATGGTGAAGGCGAAGCCGTTGGCGGAATTGTCGTTATGCGGATTGGCGAGAATGCTTTAAACGTGATTGATTCTGTCAAGAATCGAATGCAGGAAGTGCGGGCATCGCTTCCTCCCGGGGTAGACATTGTACCGGTCTATGATAGATCCAAGTTGATTCATCGAGCAATCGATACGTTGAAACATGTGCTCATCGAAGAAATATTAGTAGTTGCTGCGATCGTTTCAATTTTTCTTTGGCATGTGAGAGCTAGTTGGGTGGCTATTCTTCCCCTGCCTATAGCGGTAATTCTATCTTTTTTGCCCATGTATTTTTCAGGATTGACTATCAACTTGATGTCATTGGGTGGGATAGCCCTTGCGATCGGAGCGATGGTCGATGCTGGGATTATCCTTGTGGAAAACGCTCACAAGCGTTTGGAGGGGCGCGATACTAAAGATATTGCGGAAACGGAAAGGCGGCAGATTATCACCGAGGCGATGGTAGAAATGGGGAGACCTCTGTTTTATTCGCTGCTCGTCATTACAGTGTCTTTTATTCCTATTTTTGCTCTGATTGGTCGGGAAGGTCGTCTATTTAGTCCATTGGCATTCACTAAAACCGTTTCGATGGGATGGGCTGCGATTCTTGCTATTACTTTGACTCCGGCATTAGCGGTCTTGTTTTTAAAAGGCCGGTTTGTTCATGAGAATGAGCACATTGTAAGTCGCGTATTGCATCGATTTTACGAACCTTTGGTCGAGCTTGTGATCGATCATCCTAGAAAAGTCATTGTAGGCGCCGCTTGTTTTGTACTGGCTACTATACCGATTGTTTTTAAGATTCCTTCAGAATTTATGCCGCCTCTCAATGAGGGGACTATTCTTTATATGCCCACGGCCGTACCGGGAATGAGTCTTGATAGCGCGATTCAAACGATGCAAAAGCAGGATCAGATCGTAAAATCGATACCCGAGGTTGATCATGTTTTTGCCAAGGCGGGGCGTGCGAATACTGCGACCGACCCTGCTCCAATCAATATGTTTGAAACCATTATTTCTCTCAAACCCTCGGCGGATTGGCGTGAGAGTATGACTTACGAGAAGATTGTAAGCGAATTAAATGGAAAGCTAGCATTTGCTGGTATGCCCAACATTTGGTGGATGCCTATTCAAACTCGAATAGAAATGCTTTCTACCGGCATCAGAACGCCCGTGGGTATAAAAGTACTAGGATCGAGCTTGGAAGAAATCGAACGAGTTTCAGTCGCTATTGAGGGTGAACTAAAGGGTTTGAAGGGGTCGCGTTCCGTGGTCGCCGATCGTCCTGGATCTGGATTCTTTATTGATATAGATGTAAAGCGCGACATTGCGGCACTCTACGGTTTGAATATCGCCGACATCCATTCTATTATCCAATCCGCCGTTGGTGGCATGCCTGCAACGACCGCCATCGAAGGTCGAGAGCGTTATGCGGTTTCCGTACGGTATGCTCCTGATTTCCGAAGCGATCTTTCGTCTCTCCAAAATCTAGTTATTCCCACGCCAGGAGGGGCCGAGGTTTCACTTAGTCAAGTGGCTGATGTTCACGTTACTTCTGGGGCGCCCATGATCTCCAGCGAAAATGGTCGATTGCTCAATCTTGTCTATGTGGATGTTGATAAAGATATTGGCTTGCTTGAGTATGTAAATCTTGCAAAGCAAGCCATAGCACAGCGCGTGAACCTCCCGCCAGGCATTCGACTGGAATGGTCAGGCCAGTACGAATCCTTGGAGAGAGCAAAAGCAACGCTTTCCTATGTGGTGCCAGTTGCCGTGCTTATCATCATATTTATACTTTATTTTAATACGAGGTCGATGGCTGAGGTTGGGATCGTGCTATTGTCCGTTCCTTTTTCGTTAGTCGGGGCATTTTGGCTCCTATGGCTGCTCAACTACAAACTATCCGTTGCCACCTGGGTCGGGATTCTTGCTCTGGCAGGCTTGGATGCCGAAACGGGCGTTGTGATGCTTATCTATTTGACAAAAGCATGGCAGTCTCGATTGGATAGTGGCCTTTTGCCGTCGGCGAAATTACTCCGCGAGGCGATTCATGAAGGCGCTGTTCAGCGAGTTCGACCAAAACTCATGACAGTGTGTGCGGCTCTGATTGGTCTTTTGCCTGTTATGTGGTCAACTGGAACTGGGTCAGAGGTTATGAAACGGATTGCAGCACCCATGGTGGGTGGGATTGTTACGTCAGGTCTTTTGGAACTTCTTGTCTATCCGGCTATTTTTGCGGTTTGGAAGTCCAATCATAAAAGTTCCGAACGTTTCTATTCTTCACCAGCGACTGAGTAGAAATCAAGGTCAGTCGAGAGTATTGGAAAGAAACAGGCAGGCTTCCGCACCGACCGCCACAACTGGCAGGCAGACTTCTGCCTTGTCAACCTCACCCAGCCACAAGAATCCCCGGGTAAACCGCCCAGCGCTGTCTTGCTCGCGAGCATAGGTCAGGTCGCATCGCTCTCGAAATTCGGAGAAATGGGAACACCCGGCCCGCTCAAAATCCCTTCGCGTTAAAATGGCAAAAAGCGACGGCACTTGACGCGACACCCATCTCAGAAGCCGCGCGCTCACGGCGCCCATCGTTAACCTTGCATTGATCTCGCACAAAGGTTGGAGATAATTATGGCCCATTCTGTCGCGAAAAATAAAGGCGTCGATTCCGAATGGCCCGCGGTATCCGAATTCCTGGCCGAGGCACATTTTTACAAATCCTGCGGCGACCTCCAGAGCCCGACTTTCGTGGCCCATGGTGTTGGCCAAAATTTTTTCTTGTTTACTCGTTAGAAAATCCGAGGGCCTTCGGATCACATGAGCGCGGTATTGCCCCTGCTTTGATGTCAAGAATCGTGACGTGTAAAACGGTTCTTTGGTTGCACGAGGCAGAAATTGGCAGCTTAAGTCTACCACGCGATCAAACCAGGGCTCGACTACCAAATGTCCGAACTGATCGAGTTGAGCCTCGCACCACAGCCTGGCGTGTTTAGAGATATTCTTTCCGTTTGCGCGCTCTTTGCCGCGGCCAGCGGTGGAGAAGACCGATTTCATGACGATACCGAGATCATAATTTTGCAATATGTGCTCGGCATAGGTTTCGATTTCGCCGAGAGATGTGGCAAGAATCCCATCCCAATCGTTTGGGTAATTCATTAGTTTTGGGTGGGCGAGTCGGAGCGCTTTCCTATGGGCTATAATCGAGTGTTTGCTGTGCAGAGAGCTTGGAAGGGTCGCTCCTTCGTTATTAAGCCATGGAAGGAATCGAATTGGAACTTCAGCCCGAATTGACGGAGCATCCCCCCAACACACGAATTCGCCTATAGGCTTGGTCTCCGCAAGGACCTGACGAAGATTTGAGCTAAAATTGACCAATGGGAAATTCCAGGAAGCAAGTTCGAGAAGACATTGATCTGAAGGCTTTCTTTCTGTGATGATCGTGTCGCCTTCGCTCGCGAAACAGAGCGGAAGTAAGCTGAGGTCTCTGTTTAGCGCTGCGTGGAAATCGATCGGTTGATACCTTGGACCAGCCGCCAGCTCCGCTTCGCAGTCGAAATTAAAGTAAAATACAGAAGGTTTGCGTCCCCGGTGGTCAGGGTAAATAGTGACCTGATCAATGAAGTCCTGGTCCAAACCTGCCTTAAGGCGGGCATCCCTATCGACCGTAGTGCCGCGAGCACGCCCGGGAGTAAGAGGGAGTTTTAGTAAGTCGCGGTACTCACAAAATCTAGTGCTCTCTTTGGGTCTGAGTCGATCAAACCAGGTTACACCATACTTTACATGCCCGATTTCTTCCTGATAGACGACGTCGAGCAAGGTGGAGGTCGATTCATCCCCTAAAGTTCTAAATAGTTTGCGGTAGTGATCCGAGAAATCAAGATTGGCCTGTTCGAATGTCAAGCTCATCCCGGCGACATAGTCGAGCGGATCTTGCATCGTCTGCAACGCATGCCAGAAGAAATCATTAACCGGAATATCACCGAAATTTACACCCAGTTCAGTCATGCGTTTGAGGTAGAGTTTGAGATGATTCTGCTCTTCAGTCATCGTCCGCACCAAACCCTGCCTGAACCCTTCCGGTGCCGTCGTAAACTTAAGCAATGCCAGCGCCATGAGCTCAAGGGCGAGAAGTTCATGATTCGCAAAAAAATGGAGCACTTGGCCGCGTACATGCGGATCGTGCATAGCCGACTCCTTGGGAAAGGGTAGTTTTGCACGCGAGGGGCTGACTCTTAGCTCGTAGGGCCTTCCTGGAAAATCAGGAAGGCTGGATATTTTTTTGCCGTCCTCCCGCATGCTCTGCGGAGCTGGCGTAAGCTTGGCTTCCAAGCTGTCGCCGCGCAGGATGATCTCTGCAAATTCGGTCAGGTTAAGGTCGGCCAACGTCTTCCCCCTATTTTTGTGACGTGGAATCAGCGGAATATTTTTCTAAGACCTGAGCCAAGCTGTAATACCACGAAAGGCATGTTCGCTGTAGTCTCGGTTCATGGCATCGGCGGGAATTGGGTGAATTCGTTTTTTTGCCGAAATATTTCGTAAATATTGGTAGTTATGGAGTGGCAATAGTCGGTAGACGACCGGGCAACCCTGGCCTAAACTCATTATTGTTTGAATATTTGAAATCGGCGACAATTAAAGAGGCAGACTATCCATCTGATCAGAGTTTAGGCCATGAGCGCTCCCCACTTAGTTGTCGAACAGGGTTCGATATTTACTTACCGTTTGTTTGATGTCGGTATGGGGATCGATGTCGCCAAGGCCGCGCGTTGCTTTGAAGCTCAGGATCTGCGCACCGCAACACTGAAGAAAAGCTCACGGCTCCTGTTGATCAATGAACATCCAGTTCACATCACATTGCCCTCATGGGAAGAAGATATTCTTGGTCATACGTTCTTGATTCTCACGTCGGCCAAGGTCTGGAGTTTTGGGGCGATCTCGATCAGATTTTCACTAGAGATCGAAAAGAATATCGACATCGTGAAACTAACCCACCTATCGCATTTTCTAGAAAACGATGTTTCTTTTCATCAGGAAGCGGTCCGACGCGTCGTGGACCTCATGGAAATTCTCAAAGGCTGCATTGAGATGCCAAAATTGTGGCCGCACTATGAAGACTACATCATCTTTAACCTCAGTAAAGCCACAGGTCTTGGCGACGACCTCCGCGAAACTTTTCTCGGGAGCGAAATTACGTCCCTGATTCTGGGCGAAAAATTTATGGAGTTTGCACCGGAGTTTAACAAGACCTTCGCCAATAATATTTATCAGTATAGCAAAGATGATCTCGTGCTTATCCATTGGAATGGCGCGGTTATCTATGACAAGACGGATGCGGTGGATATCGCCGGCACAATCGAATATGCGCTCTGTCAGTTGCTTGAAATGCGTTATTGCGACGATTTCCTCGGCGGACAGCTCAAGGAACTCTATCAGAGCATTGAGAAATCTAAAGCGGGGTTATTTCACAATCCCTACCAAAAAATGGCAAAAGTTGCTGCTCTTCAGTACATCGAAATATCCGAATTGGTCGATCGCATCAACAATGCGTTTAAGACGCTGGGGGATTTTTACTACGCTACGATTTATCGATCTGCAACCGAGAAGCTCCGTATCCATGACTGGCGCCAAAGCGTCGATGCGAAGCTGGAAAATCTTGCGGAATTTTCCAAGCTCTTCAAGGGTGAAATCAACGAAAAGCGCACGCTCTTGCTCGAGCTTGTGATTGTATTTTTTTTCGCGATCGAGATGATCCCGTTGATCTATTCTTTTGTCAAATTCCTCTTTTCCGGATAGGAAATAGGGCTTATAGAGTGGCATTGCGCTCTACGGCAGAAATGTGTGCCAATGTTCAGATTGGGAATCGCCTTAAGATCGTGAGTAACGAAGACTATAGCGAAGCTAAGGATGCATGTCCAAAAAAAACCTGCCCAGGGTCAGTCCAATGCGAATGAAATTCGAAGGCGGGTGAATGGCATTTTTGCATCAGAGACCCTTGATTTTAATAAGAGAGGCTTCGACTCAGATACAAAGACGAGGCAGCTAAATCAAGCCAAAGAGGACTTTAGGGCCATTCGGAATTTTTTCCAATATGCCTCCGAAGGCGAGTTTGATTCAGCCGAAAATACCAAAGGAGCTGCTTGCCGTGCGAGCGAGCTTACAGCCAATATCCTCAAATGCGTCCAATCTGTGGCCAAACTGTCTACTTTGCGGGACATGATCGATAAGGTGTCCTACGAAATGATGCTTGACTATAAAGTAGAGGGTGAGGGAAGAGCAAAGCTCTACCACTTCCTCACACTAACATCGGAGGGATTAGTCCGTGTTCACACGGGGGGAATTTCAGCGGAGTATGTAGATGGCCATTTTCATGAGACATTTTTAATAAATCCCACAGATTCTGTGAATGATGAAGAGATTGCAAACAATCTGGTAGGAGCCATGTCTGATCCAAAAACTACTCTCGAAAATATCGAAAAGAAATGTGCGATTGCTGCATCTCCTGAACGCTCCATAACCGACGCAGAAATCGCGAATTTATACAGTGATCCTCAAAAGGTTCTAAGCGGCCTGGACAACGGTTTTCTTGTTTTTCGTGTGGTCCCTAGATCCAGATGATCAAAAGACCGCTAACAATTTGGTCGGTTCCTCATGCGGGGGCGGCCAAACCAGATTTTGAAAAAATTAAATTTTCATGGGGGCGCCCTGGAGCGGACCTGGAATACCATTGACTCAAGTATGTTCGTTATCGTATTCTCCATACGATATATCATCGTATGGATTGAATGAGGCAAACCATGAAAATTACCGCTCTTATTCCCGACGACTTGATCGAGGAAGTCAGAAAGCATACCGGAGGCCATAATACTACAGAGTGTTTGATCATAGCTTTGTCACAATTTATTTCTCACAAGAAAATTGTCGAACTTAACAAAAAAGTTACCAAAAAGCCTTTAGAGTTCAACGCCGGATTTTCGGCGACGAAGGTAAGGACTAGGAATCGTCAATCATGATTGTGCTCGATACTTCTGTTTGGGTCGAGTTTTTTAAGGCGAATAAGCTTATCGCGCCATTAGTGGGATTCTCACTCGAGCAAAATTCTGTTTTGGCAGTGGAATGTGTTTTTGCTGAACTGCTTCAAGGTTGCAAAAGTGAGCGAGAACGCACCATCGTGATCGATTACTGGAATAACTTGCCGCATGCAGAGACTCGAAATATCTGGCTTGAAGCCGGTGAATATTCCTATGCGCACAAAGCCTTTAGTAAAGGCGTAGGGCTTATTGATCTAGTCGTCTTGGTATCGGCTCGTCGGGTTCAAGCTAAGGTATGGACGCTTGACAAAAAGCTTTTGGGAATTCTTCACAAGAATGAAATTTATCTATCCTAAAGGTCTACCGCACGGATTCAATCGGACCAGTGCTCACCGCCCCTGCGATCGCCCTCCTGTTCCATTTCTTCGTTGTCGACAAAGTATTGGGCTGTATCTGTGAGCATTCGCACGCCGCCGAAGAACGTGGTGTGCCTTATCAGGTTTTGCTTCGCATGTTTATCGTCGATGGATTTAAGAAGTGGAAAAAGGCCGGGTGACTACGCGGCATGACCCGACGCGTGGTGGTATGGTCAGAAAATTATAGATAACCTATGCAAAATCTGACCGCTCGGGCACTTTCCGATTGAAGCGGGCTAGATTTATTATCGTCCTCTTTTGGTATACCTATTGCATTCGTGGGGTCATCTACTGGCATGCTAAGTTTGCCAACTCTTTCTAATTCACGGATCTTCCATGCAACCAACTGCCAAAGAAATTAGCCATCAAATCGCCACAACGATGTTCGGCGTCAATAGACCTCATCCCAATAGCCTGGCAGGCGAAGTCCCTCTTCAAGGCCTGGATACGGCAGAGTCTCATATGTATTTTTAATCATGAGGAAGTAACGATGAGGAGTATTCTGCGTGCAAGGTTTAACCCGACCGTTACCGTAGGAAGACTGATCCCTCCCCAAGCAAAAATTCCTACGGCTTTGAATTCAAGGGTTTTGAATTCAAGGGCTTCGCATTTCACCTTCTTGCCGGGTCCCAGCATTAATGTGCAACCATTTTGCTCGCAGAAAGATGGGGCGCCAAAACCCGCCAAGTTTGATGCGCTTGTGAACTCGCATGGTAAGTTACTCAATTTGCCTCGTCAGACGGCAATCCTTTGCAAACCGACGATGGAAGAGATTGTCAAACAAGATCTAATGCAACGGCACAAGATGACCGCACCGATCATGATGGGCCAATTTCAAACCAACGCATGCCCCGAGCCACATATTTTTTATGCTCTGGCTTATAAGATCACGACCGGTTCAGCTGTCGCGGTGGAAAAAGGGATCCTTTTTGTCTTCGAATCGGTCAAACAAGGAGAAAAAAAAGAATGGGTCGCCAAAGCCCACCATCCCGAAGTATTGGGAACAAATGTGAGGGAGCTTAAACGCATCGATCAAGAAGATCTTCTGGATCGAATCGTTCGACTTATCAACGGAAATCGCATCGTGATTGAGCGCACGGGACCAGAATCTGTATCAAAATTCATTGAATTGGATCAGAGCGTCGCTTCGCGGCGTGGCCGAGGCGTGCAGCTCGCAGACCTTGCTACGATCGATCACTTTTTTGAACGCAGAGATGCCCGAGAGGTATCGCCTGTTATGGGGATTTTCTTAAGAAACAGCAGACTGATCCCCAATTTGCTCGGCAACTATGATGCTCTCGATCCCGACGTCATGAAACAATATGCAAACCTTATTGCCGTCCTGAAGCAGCTTTTTGGCAATAATTTGGATAGCCTTACGGTCCCGACAGACATCGACGGCAAGATTTGCAATTACTTAAGCCCCTATCGTGTAGGCGAGCTGGTCGCATTGCTAAATTTTCATAAACGAGCATCTTCTGCCGAAGAAATGCAGAGCATACTCAACAAAGTATCAGTCGTTCGTAGTCAGCTTGAGCAGGAAGGATGCAGGTCGAAAGTTTTGCAAGCATTCTTTAACAAACTCACTAGTATACTGAAATGTGACGACGAGATTCCTGTCGATATAGCTCATGCGCTTCTTGCTTTTCTCACTCTCACAGCTCAGGGCAGTGTTGATATCGAGGATTTTTTGCTTGGCATGAAAGCCCAAGGGTTTCGTTTTAGCTCTAAGGGTGAAGCCATGCTCAGAGACGAGGGAATGATGCAATCTTGGAGACAGAGGAAGCCTAGGGCTATTAATCAAACCTCAGAATTTAGTCTTAACGATTCGCTTTTTAAGATAGCTAAGAATCTTTTTGCGATGATCCAAGTCAAGGATTTGTCCGCTGGCTCCGCGGTTGTTAAAAAGGATATTGACCAACTGCAATTTGCTGATTGTGTCGAGACAACTTTGCGCAACCTAATCCTTTTTCTGATCGAAACTGGTGGCATTCTTGATCCTTCTCTTCTTGATAAATCTCTTAAATCCTGGGGAAGCGCTGATCCTCGCCTCACGGCTTTTTTTGAACGCTTTCCATCGATTACATCTCAGGAAAGTGCTGAAGCGAGGAATGCTTGGGCGCAAATGATTACTGAAATCGGACGAGAGCATGCTCAAGATGGACTCTGGTTCTGCAAAAAGTTTCATGGATCACAGGTAGCAGCTGCAGAACTTGAGTCGAACCCTCAGGTTTTCGCCGAAGTGCTCGATGCGCTCCTGCTGCAAGGATCATTGAAGAAGAAAGAGAAAGGAGGAGAACTTGATCCAAAGAAAGTCTTGGAAGTAATAGGAGAAGCCTTCGATTCGCAAGTAAAACTCCAGAATTTCGAAATAAGTCATAAAGTTGGTAAGATAAAACTCTCGAAGCAAGAGATTCAAGCTGAGCTATCTATCAGGCCAGAGCACTCGTCATTCTCAAGGTCGGCAGGGAAACCTAAATCTCGCAACCTAGCAGTACTTGGTAATGAATGGATTCCTGGTCTCTCTTCTTTTGTAGCCGCTAATTTCGCATTTGTTCCAAATACACCTGCGAAGGGTGCCAAGCTCGTCGAACAGGTCTACTCTATGGATGGGCGGTCTCATTCTGGAAAGCTAGCAATTCTTAAGAAAGATCCCGCACGCGCCCTAAGATTTTTTGCTTCTTATGATTTTTTCCTCAATAACGCAGTTTTAGAATTGACAAAGTCCAGTCCTGAGCTTGCCCAAATCTATGTTGACGAGGCACGAAAATTCCCATTGTCGGTAAAATGGGCGCTTATTCGTCACCTGATTGGTCGGTCTTTTGGCTTCCTGGTCAAAGGTATCATCCAGCATGACTCAGAACTCGTGAAGGAAAAGGGAGTGCGGCTCATTCACTCGTTCTTACAAATTAGAGCATTCGATCTAATAGAAACGGCGTGGGAACATTTGGATCCAACGGATTCAGGCTACCTTAATCTAGTTTCAGAGATGAGAAGATTCAATCTTACTGATTTAGACTCTATCCTTGATGGGGCTCAGGATAAGTATGAGATGGCAATAATGCATCGTGATTTTTTGGAAGCTGTTGAAGCACAGGACATCGAAAGATGTAAGGTATTTTTGCAAGGCCCCCGATTAAATATCTCGGCGGGAGGCGATAGCGCTTTAACGATCGCGATGAATAAACAAAACATATCTTTAGCTAGGTTTCTGTTAACTCATGGAGCGCCCAGTACCAGCAAGTACACCGATCATCTGGCCCATGCAGCAGTAGTATCCAAGGAAATGGTGGAGCTTTTGCTGGAGCATGGTGCATCGGTTTCTGATCATGACAATTCCGCCTTGATATCTGCGGCGCGCAGTGGGCATGAAGAAATCGTTAAATTGCTTATTGCCCAAGGAGCTGATCCGCGGGCCCGGGATAACAGGGCGCTGATCGATTCCATCTATCAAGGAAAACCGCAGATAGCCATGCTCCTTCTTAATCATGGCGTCGATCCAAGGGTACTAGACAATAGTTCTGTACAGATTGCAGTCGAAAAAGGATTTACTACTTTGATTGAGTACATTTTGGACAAGGGAGTTCCGATCGGCGATCCTGGAGCATTGCTGAATGCGGCTCTTAAAACAGAGAAGGTCGAGATGGTGAAGCTTCTTGTCGCGAAAGGTTGCGATGTTAAATCTATAGGTCAAAATACACTTCTTCAAATCGCTGATAGCAAAAAAGTGGAAATAATGAAAATCCTTTTCGAAGCTGGACTAGACCCCAATGCGTTTAACCAAGCCGTATTGATGCAAGCCGTTAATCGAAACAATCAAGACGTGGTTAGGCTTCTTCTCGATAAAGGAGCAGACCCCAATGTGTCTCAGGGTCAGGCTTTGATCGAAGCGGCAAGATTTGACTACAAAGAAATTTTGATCCTTCTGCTAAAGGCTGGAGCTGACCCCAAACTACAAGATGGCAAAGCCGAAAAAATAGCAGAGATGTATGGCCGGAAGCAAATTTTGAAGATCCTTCGCGCTGCTTGATTGCGGTTCAGGAATTAGAGCGCACCTCATAAACCGTTGACCCTGTGCTTCCGGTGCTCATTTCCCCGCGATCAACACCTTATCAAATGCGGGATTTGACCCGAGCAAAGTAGAACCCACCGTTGTATTCCGAAACGGCACCGTAGCGATTGAGAGCTAGAGTCGAATAATATTTCTCGAATCTATGAGTCAAACTCAGGTTCGCCCGCTGCCGGGGCTGGCCTTTGTCGTCCTGGTTATGACAAAGAGATTGTTCGCAAGGCGGGTTTGACCGCCAGTGCGGTTGGCGGATTAACTCTACCGCTGAACGCGCAGATGGACGCAGATTCATACAGATTTGATTTTTACGAACTGATAAGAATCGTCATGAGCTACTCATTTGTGGTATTCAATTCAAAGGTCAGCTCGTAAATACCCAAATCTACATATAGTTCGATTGAGTGAGGCGCTATGGAATTCAAAAACAAAACAGCCCTGATCACGGGCGCTAGCCGAGGTATCGGACTTGCTATTGCCAAGCGCCTGGCACAAAGTGGCGCCAATATCGTCATTGCAGCAAAATCGACCGAGCCCAACCCCAAACTACCCGGAACCATCTATACGGCCGCTGACGAGATTAGGCGATTGGGAGGACGAGCATTACCATTGATCGTTGACGTCCGATCCGAAGAACACGTCGCTCAAGCTGTCGAAAAGACGATTCGGGAATTTGGGGGTATCGATATTTTGGTAAACAATGCCAGTGCAATTTTTCTGGCAGGGACGCTCGACACGCCGATGAAGCGCTTTGATCTTATGCACCAGGTGAATGCCCGAGCAACTTATCTTTGCTCAAAGATGGCGCTTCCTCACTTGTTGAAAGCAAAGGATCCCCATATCCTGGTTCTGGCACCCCCGCTTAACTTGAATCCCAAATGGTTCAAAAATCACACAGCCTACACGATTGCCAAATATGGCATGAGTATGTGCGTCGTAGGCATGGCAGCTGAGTTCCGTTCCAAAGGTGTAGCCGTCAACGCGTTGTGGCCTAAGACCCCCATCGCTACTTCTGCAATCCGCAATTTAACGGGAGGAGAAGCCCTTTGCCAAGCGTCGCGAATCCCAGAAATCATGGGCGATGCCGCCCATATCATTTTATCAAGTCGGGGCTGCACGATCACGGGTCAATTCTTTATCGACGAAGAAGTGCTTCGAACTCAGGGCGTTGTTGACTTTGACAAATATGCAGTAGACCCTTCTATGACCCTGCTGCCGGATCTTTTTTTAGACTAGGGTCTGTCAACGTTTTGTCGATCGTTTCAAAAATATTCTTTGTTCATCAAGTTCGCTATTTCCGGGTGAGATAGCCGCCGCATAGCGGTCCCGTTCAGGCTAAAATTTGCTGATCATCAGCGATTTTGATAGTTCAGCCATGGCTGCGTGTTTCGCTTTTAATTCGCTGACCGTTTCTGCGTCGAGGGCGGCGAAGGCACTCTGCTTGGTTAGTGGGGGTACGCCTTCGTTGAGCACGCCTTCGCGGGTCTCGCCTAATAGCACAATGCGTTCACCCAAATCGACTTCGTGAATAAGCGAGCAGTATTGATAGCCGCAGGTGCCTTCGAGCACTGGACCATGGGTATGATCGTGCCAGGCGAGTCCGGCGAATTTGTCGGTTGTTGCACTCGAGCCGAGGCCAAAAGTTGCCATCACGCGCGCCTGATTCTCGCTTAGCATGTGAAGGACAAAGCGTTTGGTTTTGCGCATTACCGTTAGAGAATGATTAAGCGGTGAGGCCATGATCACAAACCGCGGGGTACCTGGCAAAAGTGTAGCGGGCATAACCCAGGTTGCCGTGAATCCACAGCGTTCGCGAGCTGCCCCGGCGGTTATGACAAAGACTTCATGGTCGGTTATAGAAAAAATGCTAGTTTGCATGGTATTTTCCGATTGTGCTCTAAGAAAGCATCATTAAGGGATCTTCGATAAATCCAACTAAGGTTTGAAGAAATTTTGCACCCATCGCCCCATCGATAACCCGGTGATCGCAGGAGAGTGTCATTTTCATCCGTGGTTGGACCACGATCTGCCCCGATGGATCGACCCAGGGCATTGCTATCGTGGCTCCGATCGCAAGGATTGCTGCCTGCGGCGGATTGATGATCGCGGTGAATTCTTCGATGCCCATCATTCCCAGATTTGAGATCGTAAACGTGCCGTTTTGATAGTCTTCTGGCACGAGCTTGCCTGCCTTGGCTTTTTCAATCATCTCAGACGATGCCTTGGCGATGCCTCGCACGCCAAGAGAGTCGGCGTTGCGGACAACAGGTGTCACAAGACCTTCTGGAAGCGCTACGGCAAGCGCGATATGAACTGATCCGAACCTTACGATGTGCTCTTTCTGCCAGGAAGCGTTGACCTCGGGATGGCGGTGCAAGGCCCGGGCGGTGGCAAGTATCAGGAGGTCATTGACGGATACTTTTTTGCTAGCTTCGTCAGCATTGAGCTCCTTGCGCCAAGCGATAAGCTTGGTCATATTTGTCGAGACTGTCAGGTAGAAGTGCGGTGCATCGTTTTTGCCGGCCAAGAGTCGCTTGGCGATGGTCTTGCGCATCATGGTCAAGGGGACGATCTCGTCTCGTGATCCGATTGCCAAAGGAGGTGCATCTTGCGTCGCGCCTTGTTGGGGCACGGGTGCTGCGGCTTGGGGCGCGTCATGGGCAAGGTCTCGTGCCACAATCCGTCCCTTGGGGCCTGAACCCTTAATGGAGGAAAGATCAAGGCCTAGTTCGGCGGCCATTTTGCGCGCAAGCGGCGAGGTTTTTATCCGCACCTGCTCTCCCATCGCTGCGCTCGATTCTTGTTTTTGCGGTACTGCGGTGGATTTAATCAAAACCGGTTGACCTTTTGCCTCAACTTCCTGGGCAACTGAATGCGCTGGCACGACTTTAGGCTGCCCCGGAGCCGCAGATTTGCCTAGGACTGAATCAGGATTTTCCGATGGTTCGCCAATCACCGCGATCGGTGCGTTGAGCGCACATTGCCCACCTGATGGCACAATTATCTTCAAAATGGTCCCATCATCAGGAGATCCATATTCCATCGTTGCCTTGTCGGTCTCAATCTCCGCTATGGGATCTCCGACCTCGATAGAGTCGCCTTCTTTGACGAGCCATCGCGCGATGCGGCCTTCTTCCATCGTATCGCTAAGTTTTGGCATTTCGATAATGCGTGCCATCCAATGACCCTCCCTGGAGGATAAAATTATTAGAGGTATAGGGCTTTTCTCACCGCAGCCATGATTTTTGCTTCATCGGGAAACACGAGTTCTTCCTGAGCTTCGTTGTAGGGGATGTGGGTGAATAACGCCGTCACCCTTTCTACAGGCGCATCGAGTTCGTCGAAGCATTCGGCTTGCACGCGATCGGATATCTGTGCGCCAACCGAGGCAAAGCCCCAAGATTCTTCGACGATGATCAGGCGATGAGTTTTTCGGACCGAATCAAAAATCAAATCTTCATCGAGTGGCTGCAGCGTCAGAGGGTTTATGATTTCAACATCGATACCGTCGGCGCTGAGTTTGGCGCAGGCGTCGCTGACCACATGGATCACCTTGCCCCAACTCACCACCGTGGCGTCTTTTCCGCTTTTGATTATCTCGCCTTTACCGAGTGGAATCAGGAAATCACCGTCGGGAACTTCGCCTTTGCGGCCATACATCATTTCGGATTCGAGAAAAATCACGGGATTCGGTTCACGGATTGCGGATTTGAGCAGACCCTTGGCGTCTCGCGGCGTCGAGCAGGCGACGACCTTGAGGCCAGGAACATTGGTGAGCATGGACTCATAGAACTGGCTGTGTTGCGCGGCTAGCATATGCGCGTTGCCGTTGGGTCCTCGAAAAACCATGTTCATCACAAATTGCCCGCCGGACATGTAGCGCATTTTTGCAGCGTGGTTGACGATTTGGTCAAAAGCCTGAATGCCAAAATTCCAAGTCATCATCTCGACGATCGGTTTTAGGCCTGCCATAGCGGCGCCAACGGCCAAGCCGGCAAAGCCGTTTTCTGAAATTGGTGTGTCCCACACTCGGTTGGGTCCAAACTTTTCTAGTAGGCCCTTGGATACCTTGTAGGCTCCGTCATATTGAGCGACTTCCTCACCCATAAGAAAAATATCTTTATCGCGTGCCATCTCCTCGGCCATGGCCTGACCAAGTGCTTCCCGCAGAGTCAAAACCGGCATTCAGTCTCCTCGCTATTCAGTCGCTGGGGCGGAACTTCGTGTCGTGCCAGCGACATAACGAACGAAGTGAGGAAAAATCTCCTCGGGGTATTACGCTGAAATTACACACTCCTCACACACTCCTCACACAACTCCGTCTATTTTATGCCTTTTCACAAATAGAGGCCATGCGAAATAACCCAGCATAATTTCATAATGTGAAGCGGGCTTTACAGGCGGCACTGCACGGCGTTAGAATGTCGAACTTTGACCAACCGACTTTACCACTGGAGGAGTTCTGTGATGCCTCAAGTAACGATCCGAAGATTTGTTTTGTGTGCGCTGTTTAGCTGTGGTTTGCCCGCTCTAGCGGACGGACCACCCTCGCCCCATGACCAAAATCATTCGGGTGGCTTTGCCGGTCCCTCCCTAACCTTTGGGCAAAGCCGATCAACTGGCGCTAAGAATCCGGGTGTTGCCTGGTTCTTAGGTGTTGAAGGCGGTTATGTTGCGGCCCACCAGGAGTGGAATCGCATGGAAATGAGCCTTGAGCTCGGGACGGGCCAGGCGACGTTTACCGACCAAAACGAGAAGCATGTTAATTTGCCCATACCTGTCTTTGCTTTGGCAAAATTTGGTTATGGCTACACGATCGGTGCGAATACCTTAGGTGTAATCCGCGTCGGTGTTGGTCCCGCGACGGGCACTTATCCCGGAAGCGCCATCGAGTCGGGCGGAGGATCAGAATCGATCTTGGGCTTTATGGGACTTTTGGGTTACGACGTGGTCTTGCCGGTTTCGAAGTCTTTTGAGATGGTTGCTGGGATCGAAGATCGCATGGTGAGCTATTCCGGCGATCGCATCAAATCGTTTCAGCTCAACATACCAGAGTTAAACGTTGGGTTTAGGATCCGTCTCTAATGGACTGTCAGGGCTGGTTTGGGTGTTAGCAGCCCACGAGCTCAGCACCAAAAAAACACTGTGGCCGTCGTTCTGATGCGAAGGACCACTGTCCCCCCTGAGGAATCTGGGGGGCTGAAGTTCTTCGGTAGCATCAGAAGACGGCCATCGGGTTAAACAATACAAAGCTTCTCGTGCATTGTAATGATCCTGTTCCCGCAGAAGTCGACTCTTAGTGAGCCGGGATAAACTGCTTAGAGTTCAGGTCATCGCTCAGGAACGGTCGGCTCACGAACTTATTAGGACCAATTTTGACCCACTTGCCATTTTGAATCTCCAGGGGGGTGACCTGCATATTGTAAGTCACATAACCCACCGTTGGGAAATTCACGCCAGCACCGCTGCGCACGCGCAACACGGCACATCGCACATAGAGCGGCTTGCCATTGTTGATGCCAGAAGCATTGCCGTTAAGGGCACCGGTCTTAGCACCTTCGCCTTCGATTTGCTTGGGCAGCCCATTGTTTGCCAAACCTGCGGCAGCCTGAGCTTGCGCTTGGGCTTGAGCGGCGGAATTTTGCTGAGCTCCTTGCGCGAGATCAGTCAAAGAAGGTGCTTTCATGTCTTTTGAAGCTGACGGGTTAGCAGGCAAAGGTTGATCCATGTTGTCCGACAGTGAATCGCCGCCTGCCGGCATATCCACAGCCTCCTCCGAGTCACCGTCATCAGAGCAAGCAGCAGGAAGAACTGCAAGTCCAACGATTAAAAGCGCTTTTAACATTGATGGCCTCCTAACCTTGTCATGATTAAACGCAGGACTCGTATCGGTGATGCTAGAAAATCTTTAAATGCCAGGCCCTAAAATTCCCCGTTGGTATTAAATTATGCAATTAATACATGATATTATGATTAAGTGATCGAGACTTCGCTGGCTGGATTTGTTCTGACTTATAGCCGTCATCCTCATGGCGAAGATGAATTTTGGCACCCTATTTATGACGGCTAGAAATTGGTAGTTGCATCTTTGAAGTGGTCTGTTATCCAACACTGCTGCGGGGTTGATGCGGCTGGGAAATTGAGGATGTCATCGGTTTGTGCCACCGATTTGCACCAATCTCCATTTGAGCGAAATCCACCGGCTCGTTACAATGAGCAGGACAATTTGATTAAACTGCAAGAGGGCAGGAAAAATGGGTGACTGGCGGGAGCTTCCCCGGAC
>CAZOSN010000015.1:0-41740 GCA_964582405.1 uncultured Oligoflexales bacterium
TGCTCCATCAGGACACGATTTTGCGAAAAAGCGGAGCTTTTTCAGCAGAATCTAAATAATTGAACTCCCTGGTCGATCTCTGGTCTCTTATAGTCCGCTTTTTTTTCGAGCACCTTCTGTTACAAGCTGGCCACAAGCGGCACCGATGTCTTGGCCTTTTGAATAACGGATCATGACCCTCAAACCCGCCTTTTGAAGAATGTCGCGAAACTTTGATAGGACTTCAAAATTCGGAGCTGAAAATCTGCTCGGGTCTATCTCATTGAGGGGGATCAAATTAATTTTGACTGGAATCCCGTCGCAGAGTTCGATCAGCTTTTGGGCTTCTTCGGGTGACGAATTCACGCCGTTGATTACTGTGTATTGAATCAAGAGAAAGTGTCGGCCCTTGAGTCTTGCAAAGTGTTGCCGAAAATACTCTAAAACCTCGTGCAGAGGATAGCGCCGGTTGATTGGCATGAGTTGAGACCGCCTCTGCGAATCCACACTGTGGAGGCTAAACGCCGTGGGCTGATGGGGTAATTCCGAATGAAGTCGCTTGAGTCCATCGAGATGACCCGCCGTCGAGACAGCTATTTTGCTCCGAGGAATATTTAGTCCAAGCGGCTCGGACATGACCCGGATAGCCTGGATTACCGCATCAACATTGTCGAGCGGCTCACCCATCCCCATAAAAACAAGGTTTGAGATGCGTTGCCGGGGACTAAGTCGGCATTTTTCAAGCCACTCTGGCTTATTCTTGACCCAGCGGCTGATTGCCACCACTTGGCCCACGATCTCGGATGAATCCAACTGGCGGATAAGTCCCATTTTTGCAGTGTAGCAGAAGGAGCAGCCTTGGAGACAGCCCACCTGGCTTGAGAGGCATAGTGTCAGGCGGCGTGTTTCGGGCATGAGGACAGCTTCGATCTCTTTGCTATCCTGAAGCCTGAGCACGAATTTCACTGAGTGATCGTACTTGGATTCTTCGGCTCGAATAATTTCGATTCCGGAAAGTGGCCATAGCTCCGCGGCTTTGGAGCGCACGAGCGAGGGGATCTCAGGCAGACTTGCCCATTCCGGCTCCAACTCCTTGTAAGCCCATCGCAAAAGTGCGCAGGCATGAACGGAAGGGCTCTGCCAGGAGCACAGTTCATTTTCTAATTGCATTTTGGTAAGACCAAAGAACATACCGCGTCCCAATTACACGCTTTGGCCGCTTATAAACGGCGCGGTACGGGATTTCAACCAGAATTAGCCAATCCAGCTGATAATTCGGTCTGATCCCGTCGCATTGCGGCGGTAGCTTGCCCAGTATTCATAGTTGTCGAATGTGCATGAGCGCAGGACATCGATATTCTCGGGGCTGATTCCAACCTGAAGCAGCTGAAACACAGAATAGACGGCAAGGTCAACATGCCAGCGATCGGAAACACCCTTCATCAAAAAAAATCCCAGCGAGCCGGACGGCAGATGATTGGCGTCATTGATCAAGGCTTGCAAAACCTCGGGGCCAACTTCAAAGCGACCAGGGCTAATGCAAGGTCCAAGTCCCACCAAGACTTTGCTCATATCCTGTCTGTGTTGCTCGAGCACCTCGGCTGCCGACTGCAGGATTCCCTGAGCTAGGCCACGCCAGCCCGCATGAACGACGAGCTTTATTTCGGGTGTATGAAAAAGTATAGGCAGGCAGTCTGCGGTCTTGACTCCGATCACATCCTTGGGATCAAGAGAGTAGATCCCATCAGCCTCAAGGTGTGCTGGTTCGGTAGACTCAACGCATGACTTAGAGTCGACAACACGGGCTCCGTGGACCTGTCTTACATGCCGAAAGACGGGGGAAGAGCCCTTGTAGCCTTCAAAGCCGTGGTGGATATGCTGTTTTTGCCAGCGGGGAAGAAAATTTAGGTTGCCTGCTATCCAGTTGACACCGTTAAGTACCTTGAGATAGTCCTTCGATTTGCTCATCATGATCCTTTTTAACCTGGCTCCAAGGCTCGGGCACGCGGGTTTACGGATCTACCCGAAGTCTTGGTTGGTGCTTTTTGCTTCGAGACTCGCAGGAGCTTGGTGGCCAGAGCCGTGAATTCGAGGGCTAATTTATGATTAGGTTTAAAATATGGTAGTGGGATTCCAGCACTATGACTCTCGCGCATCGCGATCGAACTCGACAAAAATGGTTCGAGAACTTTATACCCTTGGCTGAGCAGCGCATCGATCGTCTTTTGAGGAAGCCTCGCGCTTTTTTGAAATTGATTAATGATGATGCCTTCGACGTCAAGATCCGGTCTGTGATCGGACGCCACCTCATCGACGACGTTCATGACATTGAGTATAGCCTCGGCGCTGAATGCATCACAGTCAAATGGGATCAACACCCGATCGGACGCGATCAAAGCACTCATGGAGTAGAAGTTTAGGGCCGGAGGCGTGTCGTAAAATACATCCTGAAATCCCATCGACTCGCAGGCTGCTTGGATGGCTTCGTTCAGTTTGAAAATCTTATAGCGACCTTCCAGTTTGGTTTGCAGTTCCTTCAATTCTGGGCTAGCCGGAATCACGTAAAGCTCGTCGTAGGCAGACTTGTATATGCCGTCCTGAAGCGAGTTCTTGAATATCTTGAAGGCCAAGGTCGATGAAAAAAAATCGCTGATCGTATGAGTTGCCTTGTCGTAAGCCTCGCCAAGAAGATAGCGCGAGGCATTGCATTGTGCGTCCAGGTCTACGACCAGGACCTTGCGTCCAAGCTTTGCGAAGGCAGAAGCTAGGTTGCAGGTCAAAGAGGTTTTTCCGACGCCACCTTTCTGATTGAATACGGCCCACTTCATCAGATTCTCCGCTGCTGTTTGCGACACTTTCGAGTAGCATGCGGATCAGCGCCGTTTGAGTCAAGCTAAGAAATCTATAATATAGACTTAAAACGTCAACCCGCCCTGCTGCCTTGAATTTAAGCGTACGTCATATTGGCTTTTACAGGGAAAGCTGATTTGATACGCTATCTGAGATCGAAGGCAAATTAAGGCAGTCGGCACAAAAGCCCCAGAAGTCCTGCGAGGTAGGAGTCAAACCCGAGGCCGTAGACCACGCCAAGTGCGTGAGCGGCAGTTAGCGAGGTTTGCCGAATCTTTTCACGCTGCGCAAGGCTTGATAAATGAACCTCGACAAAGGGAAGGGCCAATCCAGCCAAGCGGTCGGCTAGCGCCAGCGACGTATGAGTCCACGCACCAGGGTTAATCACGGCGCCGTCAAATGGTTGAGCTAGCTGATCAAAAAAAGCAGCCTCGTCATTCGACTGAAAAAAACTAAGATCAACACCGGCGCGATCCGTAATTCGAGCCAATCCGTCCTTATGCTGAATCATATAATTTTCAAGATCAGCAAGGCCCTTGGTCCCATAGATCGCGGGCTCCCTTTTACCCAAGAGATCGAGGTTTACCCCGTTTGCAATCAAAATATGGACCTTGGCTTTCATCTAACGATCCACCGCACGCAGAAGGTTGTTGAGCATGTTCACCTTGGCGTCGATCAATTCAACTGCCGCCATATGATCAGAAGCTGCGACTTCACTCGCGCGAAACCGATCGGATTGGGCCATGCTGTTGATTTTTGCCTGCACCAGCGCGATTTTTTGAAGTAAATAGTCGGATCCGGGCGATTTTAAGCTGAGCCGCTTATAGATCTTCAGTGCCTTGGCTAGAAACCCCTGGCGTTCGTAGATCTCAGCGAGGCTGGCTGTTTCGAGTTCGACACCTTCAAAATTTTGGCCAAGCTCCTCGGTATCGAAGGCGAGTCGTCCAATATCGCCAAGCTGCATCCTATGATAGCCAGCCATGGAATTGAGAAAACCTTCGTCATATTTTTGGTTGATATATTCGTTGGGGGCCTTGGGTTTTGGAGGAGCCTCTTCGGAAGCCTGTTTTTCTTTTGGCTCCTCGTTTAGGTTGATTCCCGAAGCTTGCAGCCTCGCGCGGTACTCCTGGACCAATTTGCGGAAATCCATAACACGCAGACCATCGCCCAACGGTTGGGTTTCGTTGTCAAACATTCCCCTCCGGCGCATATGGTCGGCCGCGGATCTGGCTTCGAATTCCAATCCTAACACGATGGCGAGCTTAAGCGAGAGCCTCTGCGCGAGGAGATTTTCTTTGATGGGATCCACCGTCGATGAGAGTATTCCCCAAGCTTCCTCCATCATGCCGCGCAGAAAATACTCCTGAGCCAATACCATCCGGGCCGCTGTGTACCGCGGGTGTTTCTCTACCCCCTGGACCAGCATCTCTAACGACTCGTCGGCAAGCTGGTATTTTTTGAGAATCTCCGCCAGTGGCAAGAATACCCGCGCCCCAGGATTTTGGGCAAATCGATCGACCAATGCGCGCTCGCCTCGCGACAATTTTAGGTTGCGAAACACCGGAAGCCATGGGTTGGGTGGGGCTGAGGCTTTCATCTAATTTGGTCCTGTGAGTGTGACTGTAGTTGGCTGCTCGGGTGCAAGTCCACCCGAACTTACAAGAATTGAGAGGGTGCTCGTTTGACCCTTAAGTGGACATTTGGCCGTAAATTCGATAGTGGCCACCCCGCATGCATCCGAGCATCGGTTATCTATCGACGTGACCATGCCCTCACCCTCAGAATTTTTTGGCACGCCGGAGACGTCAAAGGAAACGTACGGTACTCCTTGGTAGTTATCGGGATCATCGGTCTTTTTTTTGACGTTTTGCTCGAAGACCCATTTAAGGTTAAATGTCTTGGGCTCATTCTCAGTGGGACAGCTTTGCGTTATTGTGGTGAATAGAGCCCTTGCCCGAAAATTGCTATCGGATGGCGCGATAAGGGTCTTATTGCAGTTTAGTTTGCACAAACCAGGCTGATCGCCTGACTTTCCACTGCCCGCATCTCCGACCGCGCAGGCGTTGGTAATGAGGATAAAGATAAAAGCCAGGAATTTATTCATCTGAATTTTCATCGACAGATACCTCGTCGTCAGCCTTGTTGGAATTATTTTGGTTCGAATTGTTGCTGCCTGATTGACTGTTGGATTGAGCTTGCGCCTGGTTCTGGTTTGGAATATTGGTCGGAGCCTCCTGAGCATTGAGATTGGTTGGACTGCCCTCGGGGGATTTAAGGATTTTCGGGGTGATCATGATAAGAAGTTCAGTGATGTGATTAGATGTTTGCGTCGAGCGAAAAAGCGCTCCTATGATTGGAATGCTGGAGAAAAATGGAACGCTATAGTGTCTTTCTGTTGAATTGGTGTCGTAAATCCCGCCAATTACAGCTGTTTCTCCACTTCGTCGTGCCATCCTTGTGTCGAGTGAACGGGTGTTTTTGCTGGTAAGTTGCTCCAAACTTCCGCCAGAACCGTTAGATGGTGTGTCGCTTGAGATAAAGACAGCAAGATCTATTAAGCCTGTCGCCGTGACCTCAGGAGTTACTTTAAGCTCAAGGTAAAAGTCAACCTGCGCAAGTCCGCTGCTCGAGGGTTGAGGAGAGGCTGATGCTCCGGTATTAACGACGCTACCTCCAGCTGCAGGTCGGAAGAATTGAGACTGACCGCTTACGATGCGAGCGGGCTGCCGGTCGAGGACTAAAACTCGGTTTGACTGCAATACTTTGGTCGTTTCTTTTGATTCTTCCATTTTTAGCACGAGGTCGAGATCCAGAACTTTATTGATACTTCCCAGGCGCATTGCGGTTGTGCCAGTTGGTGTTGTTGGTAAGGCTGGATCAACAGAAAAACTTGATCCTACAGAATTAGGAAAATTTAAGCCGCCAAAGCCTAAGGCGCGTGTAGGATCATAGTTAAAATTGGATTTCCAATTAATCCCGAAGGAATTAGTGGAGTCCTTATTAACCTCGACAATTCGCGTTGAAATTTCGATCTGCGGGGTTAGGCTATCAAGTCGTTCAACAATCGCTTTGACTTTGGTCAAGACATCTGACGTCGCCTCGATGATGACCGAGTTTGTTCTAAGATCGCCCGCTACCTGTATCCGGCTGTCACGAAGTTTGTCGTTGGCCAGAACTGCTGTAATCTGGCCTGCGACCGCGTCGGCCTTGGCATGGCTGAGGCGCATCACGAGGACTTTGGTGGGAACCAGTCGCTGTTTTGAAATTTTGGCAACTTCAAGCTTGGTCATATACGAGGTCATTTTTTCAACGAAATCGACGCGGACGATCTTGTCGCCAACCATAGCCATCGCGAGTCCATAAGTTTCAAGGATGGCCTTGAGCGCTCCATCCCAGGGGACATCCCGGAGGTAAATGGTCACCGGAATGTCTCCGACCTCGGTGGGAAATGTAAAATTGTTGCCTGATTCCTCTGAAAAAGTCTTTAGCACAAGCGACATGGGGGTTTTATTAAACTCAAGCGAGGTGGCCTTGCCATTGAGCGGCTTTTCGGCATTGTCATTGTCTTTGCCCTGGACATCGGCTTGAGGCAGATCAACCGGAGCCATTTCAGGGACTTTTTCGTCTACCTTGACGGCTTCGTTCTGCTGCTGCTTGGCCGCAAAGTCGTTGATAAAGTTCTGGTCATCTTTGTTTGTGGTGCCAAAACCCGCAGCGTCCTCGTTGTTATCCTGGGCTACGGCAAGTAAGGATTTGTGCCCTATCAGCGCATAGCCACTCAACGTGGGATCCGGAAGAGCTGTCTCGTTCTCTTGATTAAGACTATTGTCGTTAGAGTTCCCATCATCACTCGGGTTCGTGTCGTTGTCTTGTGATTCTCCATTGCTTTGGTCATTGCTCGCATCGTTGCTGAGAGCAGCATTAACCGCATTTTTTGGTGGTGGCTCTGCCACGCTATTTTTGTCGAAGCTCGCTGGCAAGCCCTCCATATCCACCTGGCTTGAGGTGTCAGGAGTCATAACATTGGATATCGGAATGGAATCCTGGGGAGCAAGAGCTGTCGGCTGCGATTGGGCTTGGAAAAAAGCAAGCGTAGTTTTTGGTTTTTCGCTTCCGACTTCTAGTGTGGGTCGGATTCCGAAACTCGCGAGTTCATAGGCTTTTCCGATGGGCTTGACTTCAGCTGGTTGGCTTCCAAAGTAGCGCGTGGGGATGGGGAAATTGAGGATAATCGTCCCTTCTTTAGCAAAAAAACTTGGCTGCACGGGATCACGGAATGTGATGACGACATCGGTTGAGCCATTATCGTTGTCTTCGCGCATCCTGACATAGGCCAAAGGCGAGCGAAATTCGCTAGCATCGATGTCGCGGGCGATTTTTTTTCTGAGGCCAGTTTGCAAAAAGCGAATCACAAGCTCGGGCTGCAGCGATTGATTGCGTTCCTGAAAAACTTCGTATTCTGGTCGCCCTGTTGCCATTATTTTGAGTTGAATGCTGCTTTTTTTGGGGAGGTAATGAAATCCAACCCAGGTTAGAAGCTCGCGGGTAGGTTCGAGATCGCCGGATGCGGCGGGTCGGGGCGGTGGACTCATGCCACGCATATCTATGGACGAAAGTGGATCAGCTGGCGCTTGGGTGTTTTGAGGTGCAGGTTCGGGTGGAGGCAGAGGTTCGGCTTGCGGAGGCGGCAACTCAGCGGGCGCTTGGTTTTGCGGGGTGGTCGCCTGAGCCATAATCGCTGCATTTTCTGCTTCGGTCTCTTTGGCGAATGAATTTGCAGATGCATTGGCATTGGGTTCTGTTTGATTCATCGCTCCGTTGTCTTCAGGATCTTCTGAATCGAGTTCTTCATCAGAGTTGGATTCTTGCTCGGTTTGATCCTTTGAGCATTGCACCGACATCGACAGTGAGAGCCAGAGGGTTGTGGTTAAAATTTGTCTTATCATAGGCTTTCCTCTTTAGTGCCCATCAGGGGCGGAACTCACTGACTAACTGGACCTGTTGTCGATGTATTGTTTGGGGGCGGATTTGGCACTGGTGCCAAACCAGGCGCTGCCGTAGAGCTGGGAGCGGGAGCTGATATCTGCAAGGAAACCTGAGCTGGGGCTTGGTTTGTGCCCGGTGCGGGCAAAGATCCGGGAGCAGGCGCCGGCGATGACACCGGTGATGCCGGACTATTCACCCCGGGGGGTGTTGCGCCACCGGCTTGGGGCGCATCAGAACCAACGGGCTGGGCTGGCGCGTTGGCCGTATCTTGCGAAGCCGGTTTGTTTTCGTCAGGGAATTCAGGCGGCTTGCCTGGCTTGAGTACCAAAAATCCTTTTTTTTCTGGCGCTTTTGTACCAAGGAATAAGTCGTTGTCTTGATACTCGCGGGCCCCGTCGCGCCGTATGCTATATTGCCTGACGATGACTCTGTCTCTCTTGATGTCCATGACCTTGCCGGCTGCGATAGGATCACCGATTTTGACGATCACACCCTCGGCACTGGGGGTCATGATCATCGCCTTTTTGGAACCATCGGATAGAAGCCATATTCCAGTTGCTTTGAGTTGGTCTAGAGGATAACGCTGCAGCGAATTTACAATGGGGATCTCGGCACCCGCTATCGCGCGGGAATCTCCTTTGTTTGCAATAGCATCGTCGGTAGGCAATTCCGCAAGGGGCGGTTTACGAAATGGATCGGCCTTGCCAAAACCAGCATAGTGATATTCCGCCGATGGTTCGACAATTTCCTCGATTCGCAGGTTGCCAAGCTTGTCGTCGGGGAATTTTGAAACCGAAGACCATTCGTCGGGATTGTTCTCCACCTTGGCGGGCGGTGCAGCAGCAAGAGTTGCAATCGCCAACAAAATCAAGAATGGAAAGCTTTGAGACATAGGTTAGTTACCCATACTGCGGTAAAAAATTAAATTGCTCACGAGTTGAATTCTATTTTTGCTGTCTTCTTTCGGTTTTATTGCTTCAGGAGGCTCATTGGGGTTTCGAACCTCCTGTTGGGCTTGTTTGAAGTCAAGTCCTACGATATGAATGATATTCTCAAGATGCGCAATTCGGTCTAAGAATGCCATGATGTTCGGGAATTCGCCCTTGAGTTCTAGCGTGAGTGGCACCTCAAAGTAGCGATTGTTCTGATCTCCTTGATTCTCGACGCCGGGTTCAAACCGAACGATTTTGACATCGAGTTCTTTTTCGAATCTGCCAAATGTTCGAAGAATTTCATCAAACTTTAGGGCCGCCGGCAGGTATTTGCGAGCAGCGGCGAGCTTGCCATTGATTTCATCCGCGCGAGCCTCGAGGTTGGGCAGATTTTTGACCTTTTCGCGAGCTTTCTCAAAAGCAACTTTTTCGGTTTCGGCTCGACTTACGGCCGAGCTGAGTCTGAGGTCGGCATCCTCAGCTTCATCAAAATACGTAAGGGCGGGATAAAAAAGCGCGGCTAGCGCAACCAGAAGAAGTCGCTTTTTTAGGGGAATAGCTTTGAATTTTTCAAGAAGATCTTCCACCGGCTACCTCACAGCCCAGATTATGTTTGGATCGCTACCGATAAGTTCTGATATTTTTTTTGCTGATGCCTTGGCGGGTTCCTGTTCGGAGTAGCTTAGGGTCATTTTAAAACTTTTGACGCTTATGTTGTTATTGGATTTTCCGGGATTTACCTCGTTTACCGCGTTTGAGAATGCGAGCGAGACTTTATTAAAATACACGAGTGTCCTTAGATCAGATGTGTCGCGTTCACCGGTTCCGGTAGCAATCAGCTGGGTCAGAAACTCAGCAACCAGTATGCTGTCCAGGGCTTTTCCCGTGACTGTGATTTCGCGGTTTTTGGGTGACAGTGCTTGTGATGAATTGGCTTGGGTCTGGACATTTTGTGGTTTGTCGCTTGGGCCCATGGTCCAGGAATCGAGCCATACACCATCGGGCTTGAGGTTTTGGAAATGCTCGACCAAAATGATGGGTGAATACTTCGCTAGCTTTGATTCGGTAATTTTTGATATAGCTGTATACATCTGTTCGAGATCGATTATTTTTTTCTCTCTCTCGTTAAAGTCTTTGAGTTTCTTTTGCATCTCGCCTTGCTTGTTCTTGTAATCGGTAGCAATTTTTTCCTGCTGCTCTGCCTGCTCCGCGACGCGGCTAAAATGGTATTCGACGCCTGCGAAGCTTACGGCAAATAGCACGACAAATAGGCCTGCATCTGGCAGCCACCAACGCGAGTTTTCCATTTCTTCAATGGGTGCTAAGTTGATTCGAATCATCACCATGCCGGTCAGTCCTTATCATCACCGTACTTGCGTAGTGCCAGTCCAAGGCTAGCGCCGTAGAGCGAGCCGTGGGTCAATAGATAGTCGAGCTGATATGGACTCGACTTTACATCAATGCGCTGAAATGGATTAACGATCTGCACGGGCATCTGGAGATTGGCCGCGAGGGTAGCGTCGAGTCCCAATACCTGAGCTGATCCGCCGACAAGAAATAGGTACCCTTCGCGTCGCATACCTTCTGGAGATTCCTCGTTCTCAAAAAAGAAGTTCAGGGTGGTTTGGATCTCCGAACTTATCATCTCGTTGACTTCGTTGATCGCCGCAAGAAACTGTTCGGAAGGGGGCTTGTCCTTGACAGAGGCCGATAGTTTGAGGTTTTCAGCATTTTCGTAATCGACTCCCATCTGATCGACGATATGCTGATTGTAGTCTTTGCCTCCCATGGGGATTTCACGAGAGTACATGAATTCACCATTGTAGGTGATAAGAACCTGGGTTGACGAGGCCCCAATGTTGACTATGCAGACCATAGCACCCTGGACGGGATAGTTGTGGTCAAACATGTTGGCAATGGCAAGGGCAGTGCAATCGATGATGCCGGTTTTAAGTCCTAGGGATCGAACCAGGGTTATATATTGCTCAACGACCTCGCGGCGTGCTCCAACCAAAGCCATGGGAACACGGCCGTCGGGGTAAGGCTTACCGAGTGTCGCAAAGCGCATGTAAAGATCATCCGGCTCATAAGGAAAAGCCTGCGAGGCTTCATAGGATGCCTGCTCGATAAGATCGCTGTTGGCATCCGGCATGATCAGCGCGCGTTTGATCAAGACACCACTACCGCCTATTCCGATCGCGACCCGACGGCCATTGGTTAGAATTTTCATTTTGCGCAGCATGCCGCTCAAAGTTGCCACGACGGTTTCGGGGTCCTTGATTTCGCCATCGACGACGACCGCCCCTCGAAAGAGTTCAATGCCGATTTGTCGCAATTTACGGCAGCTGCGGTCAAGTTCGCAGACTTTGACCGACGAGGATCCGATATCAATGCCAATTAGGGGCTGGTTCCAGAGCATGCACCGTCCAAGAAAACTCGAGTGATATGCGTTTAAAAAATACCTAAACTCTCAAAGGAGATACGGCTCAAGGAGAATCCGTAGGAAAAATCATCAGGGGCATAGACTTATTTTTTCACCTTCGGGGGGCTCGTGTCAAACTAATGCCTGTTGACTTTTGGCGCTGTCAAAACAAAATCTTGGCTTAAAATCCATAACTTAATTTTGATATCAACTTTAAAAGACGATAGAGTCCCGATAAAATATGCTTATGATTGGAATCAATTCCTCAAAAGCGTCAAAAAACCATCACCTTAGGATCTGAGATGCTCTGTGATTCGATACTCGACACCATAGGAAACACCCCGCTTGTCAAATTGCATAGCATAGGGGGGCATCTTGAATGCAACCTTTATGGAAAGTGTGAGTTTTTCAATCCTGGTGGTTCCGTGAAGGATCGCATTGGCTATCAGATGGTTGCCGATGCTGAGCAAAGCGGTCGGATCAAACCTGGCGATACACTGATCGAGCCCACGAGCGGCAATACTGGGATCGGGATTGCCTTGGCGGGTGCGGTAAAAGGCTATCGGGTAATTATTACCATGCCCGAAAAAATGAGCCGCGAAAAACAAGTGGTGCTCGAAGCGCTGGGAGCTGAAATCATTCGAACGCCTACCGAGGCGGCGTTCGATTCACCGGATAGTCATATCGGTGTCGCGCGCAGGTTGCAGAGAGACCTACCAAATGCTCATATACTTGATCAGTATTCGAACCCTTCCAATCCTAACGCTCACTATAACTACACCGCTGATGAAATTCTGCGGGACTTAAATAATAAGGTCGATATGATTGTGGTGGGCGCGGGAACTGGCGGCACGCTTACGGGCGTCGCAAAACGCATCAAGGAGGCTTGCCCCAAAGTGATTGTAATCGGCGCCGATCCGGTCGGGTCGATCCTCGCAGGACCGGGGCCTATTTCTTCGTACAAGGTAGAAGGCATCGGCTATGATTTCATACCCGATGTGCTTGATGTGACGTTGGTCAATGAATGGGTGAAGACCGAGGACCATCTTTCGTTCCAACTCGCCCGGCGTTTAATTCGCGAAGAAGGGCTTCTCTGCGGAGGTTCGAGTGGTTCGGCGATGATGGCGGCTCTGAAGCACGCCCCCCGTCTGAAGAAGGGCCAAAACTGTGTCGTGATCCTGCCTGATGGCGTTCGCAACTATATGACCAAGTTCATGGATAATAAGTGGATGGAAGACAACCATTTCCTTGGGCCATGCCCAATCGAGGGTCAAGTCGATTCGCTGATGCAAGACTTCCCGGCAAAAAACTTGATCACAGTCGATGAAAATGAAAAAGCAAGCACGGCCATCACGCTCATGAGAAATAAATGCATTTCGCAGCTACCGGTCCTGTCGGGTGGCAGGATAATTGGCCTTTTAAGCGAGACTGATCTTTTGCAGTATCTCAATTTCAATGAGGGACCTTTGGATGTTGTCGTTGCTAAGATCATGGATCGTCGGATTCCACTAGTCGAACTCAGCACACCGATTGCGGCCCTACAAAAAACCGTGGTCAAATCAGGTCGCGCGATCGTGGTCGACAAGGATCAAAGGCCAATTCATATCCTTACGAAAATCGATCTGGTAGAATGGTTGGCAAAGCAGCGCCGGGCTTAGCCCTCTCCAATAAGTAGATGCCTGCTGCGTGAACTCTGGTTAAGGAGCCTTAAGGATGAGCGACAATGAGCTTAAGATCCCGCAAGAGTTGCGTCAGAAGTTTTCCGATGTGGCCTGGGGAGCCTCTCAGCTTGCAAGTATCGGAATTTTCAAGAAATTTTCTACGACCGAACTCGCTGAAATCTATAGCGTTGGTAAAGTGTTGTCGCTTAAGCCCGGTGCCCACGCCGTTATCGAGGGCGAACCTTCGCGCGGGCTGTTTATAATTTTTTCCGGTAATGTCTCGGTCTACAAGAACGATACGGTCACAGGTGGCATGCATCGGATCGCTTATATGGAAGAGGGGCAGTCGTTTGGCGAGTTGAGTCTGTTCGACAATTCCCCCAGGTCAGCCACGGTAATAGCCGATTCTCCATGCTTTCTGTTCTCGTTGGAGCAGAAGGAGTTTGAAAAATTCATGGGTGTCCGCGGTCACGAATTCCAAGTTCGGTTTTATCAGAGGTGTGCAGAAGAACTCGCTGATCGATTCCGGGCTATCAATTCCGACTATATCAATTCTCAGCAGCTTCTTTGGAAGTATGCCTTGCGCAAAGAAGAATCAGCTTGACATCATTGCTTGGAAATCAAGCGGCAGCGATAGATGGATTCATTGGTGGAATATCCTCAGCCTGGACGAACTCGCTGGTTACGTCGGTTTCATCGAAGATCAGGCCATTGATATCGGAAAGATTGATGACGCCATTGCTTGCCAGGCTTCGGATACGGTTTAGCACTTTCATTTCTACGAGGCGGTAGCTTTGATCGTCGCTCGTGACCATGCTTTCCAGATCCTCAATCCAACTATCGGCGAGTTCTTCAGGCGCCTTGCTAAGCAGGAGGTCTTTGATCGAATCGTCAACTTGCTTCAAGAAGATCAGGAGATCTTCGCGTTCCATCCCGAGGATGAGTTCTAGCAAATGGCCATCCTTAAGGTAGGGTAGCATATTGACTGTGACAAGCTTGCTCTTGATTGAGCGATAAGAGTCTTGATTGTTGGCGGCGAGATTGCGCATGAGTGCGATTTGCTCTGCGAGCGGTGCTTTTTCCAAAAGATCGAGCAATATATCGCTTGTCCGCAGGTTTTCAGTATCAAACTCGGGACGTGCCGTGATTTTCTTAGCTAGCGCTTTGGCTACATTGTATAGGAATTCCTTTGGAATCGCTTCGGCTGATGAAAGCGCATTCATCAAATCAACTTTGGTGTCGCCCACATAAAGCGCGAATACCTGGTCGCGCTTTTTGCGATCAAGTTGGGTAAGCACGATGGCTTGCACTTGAATTTTTTCGTCCTTGATAAGGTCGTATACTTGAGTAGGATCGAGCTTTGTCAGGAAATCAAATTTCTCGGACGACTTTCTGGTCAAGATTCTGATCTCGCTTGCTGTGCAGCGAGTCTTGAGTTTTTGCAAAAGGTCGTATTCTTGTTCTTTGGTGAAATTGAATTCGCTATTGTGGTAGTAGTCGCTCAATGCATACAATTCGCGCTGCATTGTGGGATCTTTGAGCAGTTCAAATATGACCATGTGACCGAACACGTGAATATATTTGGAAGTCTGCTCGATGCCATCTTCCTTGAGGAATCTGCCAAAGGTTTCTTTAGCGACCTTCGGATTCTCGATGAAAAGCTCCATAAGCTCAGCTTTGAGCTCGTCGATTTTGACTTTGAGAAGGAGTGACTCTTTGCTTTCGCCTTCTTGCGCTTCTTCTGCCTTGGCTTCGGTCTTGATGTCGCCTTCGAGCGGCAGGCCAGGTCTTGTTTGCGGCAGTCGCATCATTTCTTCGGCGTCGCGCTTAGATTGGCGGACCTTGTAGATCAGATATCCAAGCAGCCCGAGCCCTAGGATGGAGGAAATAATATAGAAGAGAATATCGCTCCAGTCGGTTCCGAACGCGTCGGGGTCGCCGTGGTTGTAGTTGCGGCGGTTGTCAGACTTTTCTTCTTTGGTATGGTTGTTGGTTATGACTTCTTTAGTACCAGCAAGTTCTCGGAAAATCTTAAGCATCTGCCGAAGCTTATTGAGGCCATAAGGATCATTGGCATCTTCGCGCTCTTTGGCCAATCGGTTCGCGTACGACTCTGGAAAATCAATGACCCCGACATTAAGGTTTATTGGGGAAGCGAACCGAACTTTACTGCGCATGAGCGAAGCGACTTGGTCGCGCGCATGCTCGGTTAGCGAGGTTGCCATTGTGACATCGATTTCAATGTTGTCGATCTGGAAAATGGTACGGCCCGATTTGTCTCTGACTTGCTGAGTTTGCGATAGGCGAGCCGCTTCCTTAGGAGTCACCATGTGCCCTAAGATTTCTATTTTTTCGATCAGACACTGATTCGGGCAATAACGCGCGATCACCTGATTCAAGGCATTGGTAATTTTTTGTTCCAGTTGATTGCGTAGGCTTTGGGCTTTTCCAGTGTAGTCTTGTGGACGGAATTCCCAATCGCCTCCGACTGAGGTTTCATCAAAGTTGTCAAAAAGATAGCCGGGATCCCCATCTCCGTAGCCTGTGATATGTGGCAGCTTAATAGGTGTCCAGGTTACATTTGGATTCAGTGCTATGGCGCTTAGGTGAACTCGGATGATATTAGCCAAGCGATCGAGGTTGACCTGACCCACGCGGTCATCGATTTGAATATTGACATGAAGACCCGAGACAACGAGGCGCTTGTTCATTGACTCTACAACTGCTTCAAATCCCATGTCCTCGCCATCGGGGACTTTTTCGTCGATCTGGACGTCAATGCTCACGATTTGGCAAAACTGACCACAATATTTGTTGAGGACGTCCTGGAGTTTGGTTCGGGCATCGGAGTAGGTAGCAGACTCTAGCTGAGCAAACTGAGAGGGATTCGGGGCCGCGAGGGCTGAGATCGGTCTGAAAAGCAAAAAGCCTGCAAAGATCAACACGATCTTGAGCAGGCTAGATATGACTCGCAATAGATGCATCCGGTTCCTGTCGCCACGAAATGACTTCTACCTCATTTTACCGTGACTAAAGGCGGAGCTTGATGGGTCAGGACGAGTATTTTTTGCCGGCTATGGCTTCTTCTATAGCTTTCAGCATCATCTCTTTTTCGTAACCAGACGAATAGCGATAACCATTGATATAGATCGTCGGGGTACCCGTAACGCCAACCCTTTCCCCTTCTTTGCGTCCAGCCTCGACAGCGGCTTTGCCTTCTCCCGAACTCATGCAGGATTGAAACGTTGCAGAATCAAGTTTGATTTCCTTGGCTACATCGTCAGGTTTTTCAAATTTGCCCTGATTTTCATAAGCATAGTCATGATATTCCCAGAACTTTCCCCCCTTCTTGGCGCAGAAAGCGCCTTCGGCGATCTTGTTGGAATCGGCGATAATCGGGAAATCTACAAACACAAAATTGATCTTGTTGGAGTATTTCTTAAAGGCTTCCTGAAGCACTCCGTGTGCATCGCGGCAGTGTGGACATCTATAGTCGGCAAATTCTACCACGGTAACCTTGGCGCTTGGATTGCCCTTGGAGGGGAACCCGGCGATGCTGAGGTCGATATGCGGAGCCGTGGGCTCTTTGATCACTGTTTCGAATTTCACCGACTTGTTCGCTTTGATCTCGCCTAAGAGTGCTTCGAATTTTTCACCTCTGGCTTTGTCCTTTTGAAATTGGACAATTTTTTCTTTGACCTGGTCGTAGGGGTAGGGAATGCGGTGTTTGTTTTCTTCATAGAATTTCTTGAGGTCGGACTCGGATGGTTCGGCTACAGCGAGCTTTTGATCGCGGAGCTGATCGACCGACTTATTTTCCTTTTTTGCAAGTTCGCCGAGGTATAGTTCGACCGCCATGTTATCGATCACGGCAGTTTTAGCCCTGTATGCTTCGACCTGGATTTCATAGAGTCGCTGCTGATTCTTAATATCCAGGTCCTCGGTTTTGTAGGACTTATCATGAAACTTGAACAATTCCTCTGCCTTAAGAGAACCGTTGGTTGCAAGCGAGGCGGCGACCAGACCAAGCTTGATAGCATTCTTTCGCATTATGACCTCAATAATTTGATGTTCCGCAAAAACTTACCCAAGCAATATATCCGAAATATTGAGGCCTGTCGTCAAAAGGTTTTCGGCATAGGTATAGGATTTCTGGGTGGAGACCCCGCGTGAGAACCAGACCCCCGGCTGCCAGATACCGGGTCAAGATCACGCTTCACCGATCCCCAAAATCAAAGCTGAACGTGTACTAGTTGAATTTCTCACTGAGGGATTTCGTGCTTGGCGATGACTTGGCTAGTTCGGTGACTTCTTGGAACGATATTTCAGAGGGGATAACCCTGCGCTCTGAAAAATCCTCGTGGCGGATCCCCCAGCGATTGTCTGCGGCCTTCGTCCAATAGAGCAGCTTGCGCCCGAGTGAGGAGAATCTGCGATCGCCTCGGAAATCTTGGTTCATCATGGCGAGGGCGTATTTGTCATGGACGAAAACTCGAACGTCCGACATCTTTAAGGCGATGTCCCGATACCCGTTGAATACCCTTCGCTTGTAACGTTTGTATTCGTCACGGTTCTTGCCAGCAAAGTGGAAATCATCTTGGTAGAAGCTGATGTACTTATCTAGGTCTCGGGCCTGCCAAGCAGTGTACCACTGTTCAGTCAGCGATCGGACCTCGTTGACTTGATCAGGCTTGTTCACAGCCTTGGCGTCTTTGCTGATCATGACGATGGCTTGATGGGGATGGAGCCACCGCCCAAGTAACTGGATATCTGAGTTGTAGAACGCGACGCAACCGTCTGTTACATTTGCTGCATCAATACGGCCATCTTGCTCGACACCATGCAACCAGATTCCGTAGCCTGTTTTGTGCTCGAGGGAGTCGATAGGGTTTGGAAAATTGATCGGGATCGCCATTGGGCCGTATTTTGCGGGTAAGCTTGAGCCCGACATGATGCTCTCTGTAAAATAAATCCCCTCAGGAGTTTTTTTATCTCCTTGTATTTCCTTGTCTCCCGTGACTTTTCCAATGGCTACCCGGAATTCCATAAGTCTCTTGGATTGAACAGGATCAGTCGGCCAAGTCTTAAGCTCAGCGGTCAAAGCCTCTTTGTTGACGACGAGAAGTAGAAAATCTTTTTCAACATCTGGTCGGGTCTGGGTCTGAGCTGCCGCTCTACCCATAGCTCCCCCCAGATTGCAATAGAGCAAAGCCATCAATAAAAACTGACGCATAAATACTTCCCATTCCAAAACTTATTCAATCTAGGCTGAATCTTACCCTATTTTACGCGAAAAAAAACCGTTTTGCTAACGGGCGAGACTGTTTAAAGACTCCAAAATAGCCAAAAAGTCATGAGGCAGGTCGGCTTCGAATGCCAAACGGCGGCCACTAGTGGGGTGGCTAAATCCCAATACCATCGCATGAAGCATCTGGCGGCGGATTTTGCCCAAAAAATCTAGCGTCGGAGGAATCTTATATCCATAGAGCGGATCACCCAATACCGGTGTTCCTAACGCACGGGCGTGAACACGGATTTGATGGGTGCGACCGGTGAATAGCTCGGCCTTGGAAAGGGTAAGCGTGAGATTGTCGATCTCATAGCGGCGTTCGACAAAAAACTTGGTTCGTGCATAACGGTACCCATCGCTTTCGATCTTTTTTTCAGAAAGCCTGTGGTACTCGGGTGCTGGCATGGACACGAACTTGAGTCTGTGGTGCCGGTCACGCCCAAGATAACTCTCGATCTCTTGGGTATTTTTGAGGTCCCCTTGGAGGAGTGCCACGTATTGGCGGAAGTTGGTTTTTTCAGCAAATTGCTTGGCCAAATTTTGATGGGCGGTCTCATTTTTGGCACAGACGAGGACGCCCGAGGTATCTTTGTCGAGTCTGTGCACGATTCCAGGTCTTAATCCAAGATCTTTGACATCCTCAGGATTTTTTTTACCGAGGTAGTACATCAAACCTTCCACCAATGTGGTCTCGCCTCCCGTTCCCGCACCCGGATGGACGGTGAGGCCGTGAGGCTTGTCGATCACGATGATGTCTTCATCTTCATAAAGTATGTTTAGAGGGATCTCGGCAGGAGTAAGATGATCCTTGGCGTCAAATTCGACCGGTCGAGGCGAGTCTAATTCGCCACTGATTTGGTCTCCAGCCTTGACGCGATCCTTTGGCCGCGCGGGAGAGTTGTTCAGTAGAATCTTGTGCTCGTTGATTTGCTTTTGCAGCTGGCTTCGGCTTTGATCGGTCAGAAGCTCCGCAAGAAACGCATCCAACCGTTGCCCTGCGGCTTCTTCGGTGACTATGATTTCTTCTTGATGTCGTTCTTTTTTTTCCACTCGGCTTGGTTCCTTGAGTACCCCTCGACGATTTCCGCTGATTTGTCTACACCAAGATAGTCTAAAAGGCTCTTAATAAATCCGCGGCAGTAAACCAAAGGTGGCAGGTTTTCAAAACGATCCTCCTCGATGGCCTCGATATAATGCGGAGAAATCTTTAGATAATTTTCAACTTCCTCCATCGAAACCCCAACTGCTTCGCGCAGGCTCCTGATGAGCGCACCATTGATCGCTTCTGCTTTGTCAAGGATCGCCTGAACCGCCTCCCGGACGGCACCTTCATGGGCGGAAAGTGCAGTTTTTTGAGTCAAGCTATATCTGCGGCGCGGTGCGACCGAAACGGAGCCTTCCTCTGAAGGTCTTGCGGATGCGCCCTTCAATTCGCGTCCCGAGTCGGTGGCCATATCGTGATCGTATTTTCTGCGGAGGAACTCATCATCGAGGTTGCGGTAGGCTTCCTCGATCTCTCGAAGTAGGTTGTCGCTATCCTGAGGCTCAAGCAACGAATACATAGCGCCTTGGGTCTTGTCGAGGGAGCCTTTCAAGCGAATATAGGCTCGTCTGATCTCAGATCGATCGGCATTCCTGCTTACCTCAAGAAGTTCGTAATAGCTGCGAGTTTTGCGCGCCGGTTCGACCAAACCCGGTGCGTGTGGGGCAAAGAGATCTTCCCCAGAATTCATGTTCATCGTTAAACCTCACTTGGACAGACTTAACAACCGATGCGTGGCCTGATGCAGGCGTTGTACAATAACACTATGGGGAAAATCAGAAACGAGCAAGCGCTGGTTTCGCAAAGAACGCCAAGCCGATTCGTCGTAGTTGAGGTAACCCAAGTCATGGGCCTGAAGTCCAAAAAACCGGCGGCAGATGTCTTCCATGGACTTGCCTAATTCGCGGTCTTCGCGCTCACGGGTTTGATTTACCAGAATGCCGAGTTTTCGCGCCACTACGGCAGACCCAAGTCCCTTGATCACCGATGGGAAGTTGTTGTACTGGGCCCGTATTGCGGACAGGTAGCCCTTGTCGAGGTTGTCTGCGGTCAATGTCGTGAGTATGCCTGCGAGTGCTGCAGCTTCATTCTCGCGGTCGAGTTGATGCCCGACGTTGTTGATGAGCTGTGTGACATGGGATTTTAGGAACACGTAGGCATTCTCGATTGAGGTTGGTTCGGGCAGCACTGTGATGATGCCAATATGAGCAAGCGAAAAAAGTTCCATCGTAAACACATGAGTTCCGGCGCCAAGGTCGAGAACCACAAAGTCGATATTGAAGTTGGACTTGCAATTCACAATACCTCGCCACAGCTTGCCTAGAACGTGATTGTTGAGCAGGCGCGCTGAAGTCCGCTCGTCGTTTCGGCCCCCGGCAACTAATCCAAGTCCATTGATAGGCCCGGGTAGGATCAGATCAAGGAAGTTTGATTCAGGGTCGGAGAGAAAGTTTTCCACGGTAACCCTTGGGTGGGCGATTCCGAAATAGGTGTGTAGGTTGGCGCAACCTAAGTCCAGGTCCACCACCAGTGTTCGGTTGCCTAGTCTGGCAAGTTCGGCACCCAGGTTAGCGCTCACCAGGCTCTTCCCGACCCCGCCTTTGCCCGAGCCGATAGCGACAACAACCGGTAGCGATTCATGCTGTGCGATTTCCGCCCAGTGAGGTACGCCGAGGTTCCACCCATGCCGCCCGCTTTGGACAAATTCACTATACCAGCGTTCCGAAGAAGGTCGGGGCGACCTGGGCTTAAACATTTTTGCGGGACGTACGGATTCAAACACTTTAGCCCCCCACTGAGCTCAGGCGATTTTCATTATTTCCAATGCAGCTTATTCACATGATATCAAATGCTTCTAGATTCAAGAATAGCATGAATGATTTATTCTTTTTTGATAAATTGCAACGATTGGTTATTTTTTATTTAAGAACTGACTGTTATGAGATCAGGGCATCCTGCTGAGCCACATAACCTGATTCACGGCGGCCAGAGCTATCACTGCGGGGTATATCGCAAGCCTGGTAAGCATCCAGCCCAGATTTTTTAAACGCAGCGCGGCTAATGCCATCAGGCCCGCATGGGCCAAGAATAAGAAAATGAGCTGAAAGGAAATCGAGTCGAGCATCTCCTTAAAACCGGGCCTCATAGACACTTGGGCGAACTCGGGACTTAGGTCTTTCGTGCGTTCCATCATCAGGGTGAGGTAGGGAGTTCCGCGGATTTCGTACCAGGCCAAAAAAATAGCCAGCACAATACCCACCACGGTAGGTTGAAATTTGAAAAAAATGGGATTTTTCATTTTAATGGCGACAAATCCTAGAGTTAGGATCAATACGCATTCCAAAATAGCCGATTCATCCCAGTCGCCGGTCAGCCAGACGATCGCAAATAGGGCTGCCAAGCCAGAAATCATCGCGGCCCAGACACCAGAATTGTCATTTTTCCAAAAGCTTACAACAACATAAACAATGATCGGTACAAGTCCCACGATGACCAAATTCATATTCATTTGGCAGCCTCATCAACCATAAAGAAGGAACCCAAATCTCCGATATGCTTATCATGAGTCTAATAGGAAACCTAAATGGCTGCTGAAAAAAAACATGACTTCCAATATGACCTTCTGGTGATCGGGACTGGTCCGGCGGGCGTTGCCTCAGCGTTTCAGGCTGCCAAGCTGCATAAGAAGGTAGCGATTATCGAAAAATCGACCAAGACAATCGGGGGAGCATGGCTGCATACGGGAACGATACCATCCAAAACGATCCGCGAGGTGCTTTCGGCGATCCAGTCGGTTAAGCCACATGTTGGCCAACATTGGGTTGATCGGTTGGTCAATGACCTTTCGCCACATCTTTTGGTCGAGCGAGCCAAGCATGTTAGCCTCGAGGAGCAAACGTTGCTCGAGAAGCATCTAGAGAACAACAAGATAGAGATTTACCGCGGTTGGGCTCAACTCGAGGATCGCCATGTTGTTCGCGTCGTGCCGCCCTCTGGAGATCCCTTTGCTCTGGAATCGGATAAAATCATGATCGCTACCGGGTCAAATCCCAGGAGACCTTCTGAAGTTCCCTTTGATGGTTGGAGGGTCATCGACTCCGACGATATCTTGCGGCTTGAGCAGATCCCGCGATCTATGGTGATCTATGGCGCGGGGGTAATCGGGTGCGAGTATGCATGTATTTTTGGAGCGCTGGGAGTTGATACCACAATTGTCGATTCGCGCAATACGATCATGCAAGATATGGATCCCGAGGTGACGACCGAGCTGAGGAAGAGTATGGAGTCCCTTGGTATCAAATTCGCATTAGGTCAAAGAATGATCTCGGTGCAAAGCAATGGTCCAAAAGTCAAACTTCAATTGCCCCTTGGCGAACTCGAGGCGGATGTTTGCTTTTTTGCGGCGGGCAGAGTGTCCTCGACCAAGGGCCTGGGTCTTGAGCGCGTTGGCATCGAAGTTAACGATAAAGGCGCCATTATCGTGGATGAGTATTTTAGGACCCAAATTCCCAATGTCTACGCGGCGGGTGATGCCATAGGACCCCCTGCTTTGGCGTCAACATCGACGGAACAAGGGCGTCTTGCCGCCTTGCATGCCTTTGATGTCCAGCAGCGTAAATTTCCAAAAGTTTACCCGATCGGGATCTACACCATTCCCGAACTCAGCTCGGTTGGTAAAACGGAAGCCGAACTTACTGCAGCACACATTGAATATGTTGTGGGGAGGGCGTCTTTTGGTGAAATTGCCCGCGGATCTATTCGAGGTGACACCCATGGCTTGCTCAAAATACTGGCCTGCAAAAAAACTCAAAAAATCCTGGGCCTTCATATAGTAGGCGTGGATGCCTGCAACTTGATCCATATAGGTCTATGCTGCATGCTGACGGACATGACCCTTAAAGATATTGTTAGCTCTGTGATTTTTAACTACCCAACCCTGGCTGAGGCCTACCGCGTCGCGTCTTTTAATGCGCTCAATAAGATATTCCCTTCCGGCATCATGGATGAGTCAGTTGGAAAATCGAAGAAAACCGCCGCTTAACCATGGGTTTGTGGACGAGTCCGACAGGCTGGAGAAACAAAATGTCAACCCCCTCTTTGAAAGCATTGAAATAAACTAAATAAATTAAACACGCTGAAGCCATGCGGCGACCTGTTTCCCCTATGGGAATTGGGTTTCGTAAAATCAGGGATTACTTCCTTAGATTGCTAGTTTTTTTACCGTTGACACCTTCGTTTTCCTATGCAGAATGGGACCCGAGCTAAATTCTACATGAAGTTAGAGACATCAAGTGCACGGGAAGGCAATTTGTTTTTTCGGTGGCTTCGTGTCTTTCCTGGACCTTCGGCAAAGTCTTAAGACTTGCGAGTTTGGTTTGGGGTTGGTCGGCACTGTGGTCGTTTTGTTGCATATTGTTTGAAATGTACGCGCTTTTTGAGCAGAGGGGATTCAGATGATCGAAAGCAGAGAGCATTCCAGCTACCGCCAAAAATGTGGATCTTGTCAGCGTGACCAAAAATGCCGGCATCGACATTTTAGTCGACCGACGGTTTCTTTTTTAGTTGATAGCGGAGAGGTCGAAGAAAGTGCTGTCTACAAACCACTTTGCGACGAATGCTACCGCGAGATCCGCGAAGTGCTAATAGATCGTGCGGAGGAGCTTGAGGGAATATCTTTGAGCTTCAGCTCCCAGAACCCCGAAGACCGCCCTAGGCTCCGAGCCTAGAAATTCCGAGTTGGCCGATTTTTTTAAGGGCAATCCAAATGGCTTTTGGCAAGGCGGACCCAGCACGGGAGTTCGGTGTGTCCGCTGGAAAACCGTAGGGTCAAGATTGCCGTCTCACCTCGGAAAGAGTTTCCCAATTTCTTGGCAAAGTATCCTTCGATGCGCGCCGAAGAGCCAAACATATCGGTTGGCGCTCGGCAATGCGAAGGAGCTTCAGATGGTTGAATCCAACAAACCAAGACTATCGCGCGACTATATTTCGGCAATCAGAGCCTATTGGGAATGGCGGCCTAGGACTTGCCTTGAACGTTTGACGACAATGCTGTCGCTAGATACGTACAAGCCTGAGACCTATCATCTTTATAGACTTTGGATTGAAGTCCTTGCCAATTTGGGCGAGCTTTCAACGCTGCGTTCCTTGATCGATCACCTAGCCTTCTATATTGAAAACGATCGTGCCCACATCGAGCGATTTTCAGCCTTGAAAGGTTTGGTTCATTTTGAATTGGATGAAATTGAGGCTGCACGGCTCATTGACCTCAGCCTTAAGGGGGTATCGACCGATCCCTACGTTTGGGAGCTTCGCCATCTTTTAGATCGGAGGCTAAGCTTAAAAGCCCCTCGCGCCAATTTTAAGAAGCATCGCCATTTGCTCTATGATTATTTTCACCTTAAGACCTATGCCCTAGCTGCGCTTAGGTTTAAAGATAAAGAGGAATCAACATGGGCTATGCGTCGGATAAATGCACTTTATCCGCAGTCACCCTTCTGCGACCTGGTACAGTTTCATGGACTGATTGACGATAAGGCGTTCCGAGAAGCAGCATCTGTAGCAAAAGGGCTCGTAGACCGATTTCCACTCAGCGTTGAGTTTGGATTCAACTATGGCTACGCTCTAGCTATGAATCACGACTTTGCGCGGGCCTCTATCGAACTAGGTCGAATCAATGAATTTTATCCTGATGAGGATATTGATGTTCTAAACTGGCTCGGTTTCAGTCTTGCGCATCAGGCTGTACAGAATAATGACTTGGGAATCAGAAAACGGGCGTTGCAGGTCCTTCGGCGATCGATTGACCTTTCCGAAGTTTTAGGACTTCCTGCCGAGTTTCCTGAGCGGGAAATTCAAAACATGGAAGGACATTTTGAAGATAAATCCTACGACTTGGAGCGAGTTAGATTTTGGTTGTGTCATGTCAACCAACGTCAATACCACAAATTTAGAACCACCAACCTCAGATCTTTCTGCGTCAGCTTGGGCAAGGATGCCGGTCCTGGCGATTTCTGTTTTGTGGTAGCTGACGATCGGTCATCGCTGACCAATAGGTGGCGCTTTGGGGCCCTCTATCAAGTTGATGGTGACGGCACTTGGCATCCGCAACATGGGTTTAGGCATAGGCTAAAATTAATCGACAAACCAGAATTTGCTGTGCCTCTTGAAATAGATGAGATTGGTGATAGGTCTCGCCAGGTATTTGAACTGGATCATGATGCAGCAGATCAAATCACGCAAACTATCCTCGAGTATGTGGGAGAGGCGACTGCTTGCGAAGTCTATAGAACATTACGTGCCGCACAATAGGACTGAGGGCTTGTTTAGAAATAGCCCTTTTAAACAAGCTCTGGGAGGAGAAGTATATGAAGCAAGCTGTATTTCTTGCCCAACTGATCGTGGCTGCCATTGCATACTCGGAGCCGTTGATTCAAGGTGAGACAATATCCGATGGCACGAAGGGATTCTCGATCGTTTCCCCTCCGGGTTGGGAGCGAGTCTTGGATGTTCCAGGAGTCACACTTTTTATACAAGTGGCAGAAGGCGATGCGCGGGGATTTAAGCGATCGATTCAGATTCGGTATGGGTATGAACAAAAGCAAATCGACAAATTTGAATTGGATTCCTATGGTCCGATCCTTATTGCAAGCCGCAAGGAGGCGTTCGGTATCGCAGCGGATTATAGGCTGAATCACAAGGAATTGATTACACTCAGAGATGGCCGGCCTGCATTGCTTTACTATGCGAATTTTGAACACAATGGTGTTCCTCTTATGGAAATGCATGTTTTGGCAGCCGCAGAATCAGGGCATTTTGTCCTAACCTATACCGACCTCGAAGAAAATTTCCAGAACCGCGCAGACGGTTCACCATTTAAGTTAGCCTTTGATTCGGTGACCTCGTTTCACACCTCAGGGGTTCCACAGTCAGATTTTGGAGTTTTGCCTTGGATCCTTGCTGGTTTTGCTGGGATTGGTCTGTTGGTTGCTCTTATCAGATTTCGCCAAGGATGGCGCAACAGTGAAGGTAATACCGATTTTATTTCTACCAACGACCTAAGTTTGACTCTCGACAAAAAAAGGATTAGAAAATCTCCTCATTCACGTACGTCGCAAGCTGTGTCGGCCGTATCATCGATCTCTAACGATAATGACTCCAGTGAGTTTGAAGGCGAAGATCAAGACTATTATCAAGACGATGATGATCAAGAGGATGAGGAATACGGTAAACTTGTTTCCCTAACGGAGGCTATAACTAAATCAGAGCCATTAACCCAGGCCGAACGAGACGATGATCCAGATGGCGAGGCTCTCGACGATTCTTCATCAGTTCGCTATGCTGCAGGTGACTCGTCTGATTAGCCTAGTGGTTCATCGCAGCTAATTTTAATTGTAAGTGGCTCATCTGTCGCCCATCTTACGCCGAATCGAATCGGCAAAAATGCTCGAATTAGCGCTGCTAGTCCTGTGCTTTTTGCCGATTCGATTCGGCGCAATCTGGACAACATCTGAACCACTTACAATTAAAATTAGCTGCGATGAACCACTAGTGGGCTGTCAGGGCTGATTTTGGGCGTTGACAGCCCACTAGTAGGGTTAGAATTGACTGTAGGATATATTAAGAGGCTATCTTCTTGAGGCTCGTTCGGTGGACAGGAGAGTTGCTGTCGCGTTGCGGATTTCCTCCATGCATGATTTCAACTGAGTCTCTTCCGTACTTTCTGCCTCGTTGCGTGGTAGCGAAGCAAGAATTTTTTCGAGAGAAATAAAAGCTCTGAAACTGACTCTAGAAAGAGTCAGTATCGCTGACACAAGCTTAGATTGTCTGACGCATTGCTGAGCAGCATTCAAAATGGCCTCAGGGGTAAAAGGCTTTTCAATAAAACTGTCCACGCCAAGTTCCAAGAAAGCCTTGAAGTGTTCGCGGGAGGAGTGACCAGAAATAAAAACAATCGGTATATACTCATTGATTCTTCGAATTTCTCGGACAAATTGGATGCCATCCATCTCTGGCATCTTAAGGTCGGTAAAAACCGCGTCAAAATTCTGATTCCTGAATAACTTGAGCGCATTGTCGGCGCTTTGCGTTACGACGACACTAAATCCTCCGTCTATGCGCAGGGTTTCGCTCACATAGGTGAGTATTTCGGATTCGTCATCGACAACCAGGAATACCGCCTCTCGATTTGAAGTCTTGATTTTTTCGCCTGGTTCGCCTTGCGTTGCGGCCGGTTTTGATGAAATTTGTTTTGTATCACTGCCCGTCGTTTTTGATTGACCAGGCGTGATTTCAGAACCGATCCTGGACTTATCGGATTGCTCAGAGTTCCGGTTGGCACTCTCGCTTGGATCAAAAGCTAAAGAACCATGATTAGAATTGGACTGACTTACCGACTTGGGTAGGCAATCGCTGATTTTCGCCACGATGCTTTCAGAATCCAATGAGGCAGTTCTGTCTAGGCGCAGGCTCTCGACAAAAATCTTTAGATTGTCGTTTGCCTCGAGTAGGACGTCTACGATTCTGTTGCTGACAGAAATCTTGTTTTCGCGCAGTGCTCCCAAGAGTGTTTCAAAAACATGAGCAAATTGGCCTAATTCTGCAAATCCTGCAACATGTGCCGAACCCTTGATCGTATGGATCAGTCGAAAAATCTTATCAAGTTCCGCCCGGTCGTTTGGTGAGGATTCGATTTTTAGAAAAGCGGCCTCAGTGTCAGCAAGCATCTCCTGAGCTTCAATGAGGAAAGTCTCCTGAAGCTCAAGTTCGAAGGATTGCTCATTCATGTCGTGGTCCTCCCCGGAATATCACGCTGGTACTTTGATACGCTGCTTTAGTTTGTACACGCAGGCTCTTCCAAACAGCTGCATATCAAAATCGCTCGAGAGTCCCAAAAGGCTTTCGGCACCCCCTAATATGAGGTACCCTCCCGCTTCCAGCGCGAGCGCTAAGCGTGAAATAATTTGTCGTTTACGGACCAAGTCTTGGTAGATCAAAACATTGCGACAAAAAATAATATCGAAGGGGTCGGAATGTTGCCAGGAATCTAATAGATTAAGGCGTTTGAACTTGATGAAATGCGTCAGCTCTGGCTTGATCTTATACCTTGGTAATAGCGAGTTCTCCGACGGGATCTGATCAAAGTAGCGACGAACCTGCTCAGCGCTCAGACCTCGCTGGGTTTCAATCTGCGAGTAGATACCTTCTTTAGCCTGCCTCAGCACCCGTTCACTTATATCAGATGCCAAAATCTCATATTGGCGAGTCACACCGATATCCTTAAGTTCGGACATTAGCATTGCCAAGGTATAAGGCTCCTGGCCAGTGCTTGTGGCCGCGCACCAAATCCTCAGCTTTTTTTTATCCGAAGTCATGTTGGGAACAAAATTGCTCTTAAAAAAGTCGAAGACTTCAATGTCGCGAAAAAACGAGGTTTCATTGTTGGTTGCAAGATCAAGGACCCGTTCTTTTTCTTTAGCGGTAATACCTCTGGTTTTTATTTCCATCCATAGTGCGTCGATACCATCAAAGCCAAGGCTATTGGCAAATTCTCGCAACCGACTTTCCAGTGAGTGAACATTGGCAGAGTTGTAAATGATTCCCGTTTCTTTTTCGATTATTGCCGAAAAGAAATCGATGATATCATTTTTTAATCCAGACATAATTCTTTACTCGCCGCTCACCAAGGATTTGCTTCGCAATGATTCATGAAATTTAGTAATCCGCTCTAGAAGATTGGATAGATTTGGATCCGATTCAATGAATTGATCGTTACCTAGCTCAATCAGTATTTGATTTATGCATTCATACACATCATAACTTGATTTCATAAGATCTTGTAAGATATTAAGATCGGGAATAAGATTTCGGCTTTGTATCAGCTCCAATGTTGTAACCAATTCGCTTACCAGACTCTGAGTCCTATCAGCTTTCAAAAAAGATGCGCTGGCACGCAAACCGATAAATTCAGATTTGGCGCTTGCAATTGTTTCTCTTAGCACTCCCCTGCCTAATGAGGGTGTCGCGAGGGTGTTTATAACCGATTTAAACAAGGGCTCGATCTTAGTCTTAAAATTTCTAATATATTCCTGGATAAGAATCGGATCTATCCTATCGCAAGAAATCTCATTGCGTCTCGCTTTCGTGGGTGAAAGATTGAGGTTCGCATCGGTAATATATTGCAAAAATAGCTCAAGATTCTCCGCCAACTTCTGAGTCGATAGATACCCAAGGTTTACAAGTATTTCTCCTAGGGGGCGCCTTTTGGTCTGAGTGATTTGGTTTATTTTAGAGGCTAATTCGTCGTTCCAAAACCCAAGAACTTCGGCGCTGCTTTTGTAGTCAATACAGCTTTTGTGCTGATGCGCTAAGATTTTAACTTGAGCGTCTTTTGGCAAGAGTTTGTGTTCGAAAACCACCTCTGGCGTCGGTCGGACAGATTTTATCTGGGCGATGAGTGCTTCGAGAAGCTGTTCCTGCGAAACAAGCCTTTTATCGATAAGAAATTCGCCAAATAGCTTTGCCATTTTCACCTAGGCCGTGGTTGTGATGATGCCATATTCAAAAGTATCCCCGCGCATTCCGATAGATCCCCCTCCGCATCAAATGCCCCCGAGGCATGGACGGATCCAGGCATGCCCCATACTACCGAAGATTCCTGGTTTTGAATCATGATAGCTCCACCTGATTTTTTAATTTCTATGGATCCGGCCTTGCCATCATCACCCATGCCAGTCAGCACGAATCCGGCGCATGAATTTCCAAACTCCCTGGCCGCTGATTCAAATAAGAAATCTACCGCTGGACGAACCCCTTTGTGTTTCATTTCTTGATCAATAGCAATAATAGGTGCGCCACTGCCTTGGCGTTTTATCCGCATGTGGTAATCGCCAGGAGCGACATAGATATGACCCGGCACGATCAACTCGCCATCTTTTCCTTCAGATGCAGGGATACCGCTGGCTGATTGAAGCCTTTTTGCGAGTGCCTCGGTAAATGACGGAGGCATATGCTGGGCAATTAAAATAGGCACATGAATCTTGTGACCGAAAAGGCCAGTAATAATCTTCTCTAAGGCCGCCGGTCCTCCCGTCGATGATCCTATAACCACGATCTGAGGCCTAAATGATAGTAGCTGTATTTTCGAAAAAGATGTTGTCAGCTTTATCGGTTCTCGGGTGTTCTGGATGGGAGGAGCATTTGGGATGCCCTCCTTTGCTTGACTGTGGGTTTTTTGAAATTGAACTATTTTGGGCATCAGATCGCTTCTAATGCTGTTTAGAGCTTCGTCAAGTGAGTTGACGTTTTTAGGTTTGGCTATAAAATCGTTTGCACCTGCGTTGAGTGCTTCCAAAACGAGGTTTGGTCCGTCCCTTGTGTTGGAAGCAAAGACGATTACTTTCTGCTTCAACTGCCTCCTTTTAAATTCAGCTAAAAACTGCATGCCATTCATTTCAGGCATCTCGAGATCCAAAATAATCAGGTCGCAGGGCTGTTGACTAAGTTTATCCAATGCGATTTTTCCATTTGCCGCACTTGAAACAGATCGAATAGAAGTTTCCCCTTCCAGACAAGCCTTAAGCTGGGAGCGAAATACGACCGAATCATCGACGACCATAACGTTCATGAAAGCCCTCTAGTTTAAAACCCGATATCACCCGACTCAATATTAGATTTCGATCTTTTTAACCATGTTCTCAAGCATAGACGCTAAGTCACTCAAGGACTTTGCTGCAGTGAGAACCTGGTTGGCACCAACAAGAGTTTCTGAAGCCGATTGCGAGACAACCTTTACGTTGTCGGCTATATTCATTACACCTTTCGCAGATTCCTGGACAACACGGGATACCTCATTTGTTGTGGCCGATTGTTCCTCGACCGAAGCGGCTATCGCTCCTGCGATGCCGTTTAATTTGTCAATCGTTTGTCCAATAGCCGCAACTGCGTCCACGGCCCCAGAACTGTCCTTTTGGATACTTGTGATTTTTGAAGTGATATCTTCGGTCGCTTTGGCTGTCTGCTTGGCGAGCTCTTTTACTTCGTTAGCAACCACCGCAAATCCTCGGCCAGCGTCTCCCGCCCGTGCGGCTTCTATGGTTGCGTTGAGCGCCAGTAGATTGGTCTGTTGCGCAATCGAACTTATGACCTTAATTACATTTCCAATCTCCTGGCTGCTTTCGCCAAGTTTTGTAATCGTCAGATTTGTTTCCTGAGCTTGCTTGAGCGTTGTTGAGCTTGTGGCAGAGGCCTCAGCCGCATTGCGTGCAATTTCCTTGATTGAGGCAGACATCTCTTCGGTATTCGTCGCTACTGTGCGCACTCCTTGAGAGACTTCCTCTGAGGCGGCAGCGGCGGAGTTAGCTACCGTGGTGGAATTTTCGGCATTTCTGCCAAGTTGCGAAGCTGTCGCATTGAGTTGGGCAGAAGCGGCAGCCAACTGGCTCGAGGCTTCGGTCACGTTTTTGACCAGCTGCACACGATCAGTAATCACCTCCCAGGTTACCATCGGACCCAGATAATTTTTGCGAGCATCGTATACAGGCGATGCTAAAAGCGACAACGTATTCGGTCCTACATGGATCTTAGCTTTGTAAGGAAGGTTTCTATCGTCCGCGATTAGTTTTCTTTGGTGGGCCGGATTCTTGTGAAAGACGTCAAAGCTGGAATTGACGATCTTTTCCACTGGGATTGGAAGGTCTGATTCGATTTGCTTCAACGTCTGAATGCTTCGGGGATTTAGGTAAAGAATTGTGCCATTTTTATCAGCCATCATCACGTTTATGGGGATATTGTCCATCATGCTTTGAATTCGTCCGACTGTAGCCTCCTGAACTAATTTTTCCTCGGTCTCTTTTGTCACATCCGTGGCATATTTGACTATTTTGTAAGGTCGATTGTTGAGATCAAGTACTGGATTATAGCTTGCTTGAATGTAAATCTCTTTGCCTGATCGATGAATTCTTTTAAACAGTCCTGATTGATATTCACCTCGTGCAAGATTCGCCCAAAAGTTGCGATAGTCGATAGAATTTGTAAACGATGGTTCACAGAACATAGAGTGGTGTTTGCCCGTGATGTCATCGAGTTTGTATCCAAGGACATTTAGGAAGTTGTCGTTAGCCGATATGATGGTCCCGTCAAGGTTGAATTCGATGACTGCTTGCGATTTTCGCAATGCCTCAATCTCGCATTCTTTAAGTTTGAGCGAACTGATATCGGTCACAAATTCTATAACTTTGGTCACCTTGCCGGCTGTGTCGAGAATGGGGTTGAACGACGCCTTGGTCCAGATTTCTTTGCCGCCTTTGCTTAAATGTCTAAATTGTCCATGATGAGACTCTCCTCGACCGAGTTTTTCCCAAATCCTTTGGTATTCCTCGGAATTTGCGTAGACGCTATCGCAGAATATTCTGTGATGTTTGCCCTTAATTTCCTGAATTGAGTATCCAAGAAGATTCAGAAAATTGTCGTTGGCTTCAATGATTGTGCCGTCCAATCTAAATTGAATCACAGACTGCGCATGATCAATGGCGGCGAGAATTCCGTCGTTTTGTTGTGATTCACTGGCGGAGTTTAAAGCGATAATTTTTTCCCTGATTTCATTTTTCTCTAAGTCTAATGCTACGTTTGTCATGATGCTGTCCTCAAGTTAATGGATATAACGTTAATTATGATGGTTTAAAAAGTTACTTACACGTTCAAGATCGATAATGCTAAGTAGAGATCCGGGAATCTTATAGATACCTGACATAAACCTTTTGACTTCATGCGGAACTGTTTGGGGAGTTGGTTCGAAATCCGTGCTCATGACCTCAATAACATCCCCGATCTCATCGGTTTGCAGCGACACGAGCGATCCGTCAATTTTGCAAACTACATTCATGAATTGATCCGGTGGGGCCTGTTTGAGGTTAAAAAGCTGGCGCAGGCCGATGGCGGTTGCCAACTGACCCCGCAAATTGATGAGTCCCATGACATAGTCGGGGGCCAATGGAATGGGTGCAATGGCCATGGGCCTTACTACCTCCTGGACCAGCGTGACGTCTATGCCGTAGAGTCGGTTTTCTACATAGAATGTCGAAAATTGGCAGCGCGTCGCTGCAGATTCTCGAGCTGATGGTTCTTTTTTGGTCTGCTGGTTGATACCGATCATGTATTGTGTCCTCTTAAATTCGCTTTAGGCCGCTTTTGATATTAGCAACGCATCAAGCTCCGAAATAAGTTTTTCAGCATTTAGCTTTTCCAGGTATCGTGTAAAACCAGCTTGGTACCCGTTCTCGATATCAGCGCTCCCAAACCGAGTCGTGATAGCAACGAGTGGTACTTTTTTAAAGCGTGGATCACTCGATACTTTTCTTCCCAGCTCCAAGCCATCCATGATAGGCATTTCAATATCAGAAAGTACGAGGCTGTAGTGACCTGGCTGACTTTTATCGAGCTTTTCCCATGCGTCCTGACCGTCACATGCAGTTTCGACCTGATAGCCTGCTTCTGCAATAACTTGACCCACATAGTTTCTAAAGAACGAACTATCTTCCGTAACCAGAATTTTAAATTGCCTTCGATGGATACCGGAACCGCGATTTTCGACGGTCTGTGAGATCTCATGGCCTGAATTGGCAGCGAGTTTCGTCTTTTGAGCATCAATTATGCCCAGAATATCCACAACGACCAATACTTCATTCTCGGTTAACAAGGTTCCGAGAATTCCAGGTCTATCTCGAACAGTTTGATCGATTCGCGAAGGCATGGCCACAACGTCTCGAATTTGATGGACTTCGATGCCGAAGTAATTTTCACCTCGTCGGACTACCACGACTGGAATTGTTTCTTTGTTCTCAATTTTCCTTGCATTCGGCAGCTGTAAGATGTCCGGCAGTGAGAAAATGGGTAGTATTGTGTCTCTATAGCGAAAGACTTTTTGTTCCCCAGAGTACTCGATGTCAGCAATGGAAAAATCCTCCAAGCGGCTTACCACAGTCAGTGGAATGGCGTAGCTTACGGTCACTCCGACATCAACGAGCAGATATTCGGCCGCATCAATTTGGTGACGGCTTTTGATCTGATTTGGAGATTTGATTTGCAAACCTTGGTCATTATTTGCGCTTAATTTTGCAGATGTCGATAGTCCCATAACATCGATCGTAAGTGCTACAGAGCCATCTCCCATAATTGTTGCGCCGGAATAAAATGTAAGGTCCTTAAGAAATGGCGACAGAGCTTTGACGACGACATCGGCAGTGTCCTCTATCGCATCAACGATCAGACCAAATTGACAGTTTTCGGCGTTGAGCACCACGATGTTTGTGGATTGGAAATTCTTGATGGTTTCCTTTGGATGTCCTGTTTGGAGATTGGATTTGCTCAGTATCTCTGAGAGATTCAGAAGAGGCAAAATTTGTCCGCGCAACCGAAGAACTGGTGAACCTTGTAGGAACTCAATTTTTTCACCTTGATTCTCTCCTTCCTCGATCATCACTAATTCTACCAGCTTGTTCTGGGGAATCACGAATTTCTGTCCTAAGGATCGAACAATTAGAGCAGGGACTACGGCCAAGGTAAGTGGAATCTTGAGTTTGATGGTTGTTCCGAGGCCGGCTTGGCTTGTGAGTTCCACGGTACCGCCTATATGTTCTATATTGGTCTTAACCACGTCCATGCCTACGCCCCGGCCGGAGATATTAGAAATTGATTCCGCCGTGGAAAATCCTGGTGAAAAGATCATGAATTGAATTTCTCGGTCGCTCAATTTTGACGCGAACTCGGCCGTGATTAGGCCCTTCTCTATGGCCTTTTTGGCTATTTTCTGTCGGTCCAATCCTCGCCCATCATCGATAACCTCAATGATAACGTGACCGTTCTCGTGATTTGCTTTTATCCGAAGAAGTCCTGTTTCGGGTTTTTCTGAAGCGAGGCGATCTTCGACAGATTCGATGCCATGATCAACCGCGTTTCGCACAATGTGAGTTAGCGGATCCTTAATCGCTTCTATGATGGTTTTATCGAGTTCCGTTTCTGTGCCTTCGACGACCAACTCTATTTTTTTACCAAGATCGCGACCCAAGTCGCGGACGACTCGAGTGAATTTTCCTAGAATATTGCCAATGGGCTGCATGCGAGTCTTCATCACTTCATTTTGAAGCTCGGCAGTTAGGATATTGAGACGTTGACTAAGTTTGCCTAATTCCGAATCCGTGTCGTTTACTTTCGCATACTGTAGAAGTTGATTTCTGATTAATACTTGTTCGCCCACGAGGTTCATCAGAATGTCTAGAAGGGCGACGTGAACGCGAATGGTCTCAGCTGGAGCCTCGTCACTGGTAGGCTTGGACGCTGAAGCTACCGACTTTGGCGTAGATTTGATCATCGGTGAGGTTTGTGAATCCGGTAAAACAGGCTTTTCTCGTTTCGGTTCCTTCGGTGGTGCGTCGATTGGTAGAGAAACACTAGGAGGCGAATCTTCAAAAATTCCAAAGCCAGGTATTGAGTCGATATTTAGTTGATGTGAAACCTTTGATACGGGTTTCTCTGAATCGGCTTTTTGATTTTTGGATATATCTACGGAGTGATTCTGCTCTTTTGGGGAATCCTTGTGCGTAGTATTGTTTGAATTCGGTGAAGCATCGCGAGCGTCTGAAAAGTCGCGTTCAACGACCTCAAAATAGCGAGCAACGAGGTATGAGATTTGCTCTTGAAGATCTGGTTCGGTCTTATTTTCTTTGATTCCCGCGAGAAGATTCGAAATCAAATCTGAGCTGGCGTAAAGGCTATCGATTAGAGTCGATGACGGTGCGGTATTTGTTTTGCGCAGAGGATCGAGGCATGTTTCCATCGCGTGAGCAAGGGTACTGATCTGGGTAAAACCAAATAATTGGGAACTACCCTTGATTGTGTGTATGTCGCGGTAAATCGCGGCAAGCAATTCTTGAGTATTTTCGTTGGATTCTAGAATTGTGAGACTTTTAGAAAAGCGTTCGAGCATTTCCGTGCATTCTGCCAGGTATTCGGAGAGCGACTCTTCCCTTAAATTTGCGCGCGTTGTCATGTTAAAGTTCTCTTTATACTGGGAGTTAGGGTTAGATAATGCATTGCAGTAATTCCTGTGGCGTCAATTGCCCTAACCGCTGCATATGCTCCTCGAAACAGCGCTCGACCTCGGCCTGAACTAGGCTTCGTACAATGGTGGTAACGGACTGTTTAATGTTTTCTTTGACGTCGCTGGAAAGGGTCATGTTTTTCTGAATGATTGGTCCCGAGTCGATGCCACTCATGGGGAATGGATCGCGGCGGTTGCGCGTCACTGAGGTGAATTCTGCTTTTGGCTCTGCAGTTGGTTCGCGGCCGGTGTTTTCTATACCAGTTTGTATTGCTTCTGCTACTACGTCCAAAACTTGCTCCCAATCGCGGGCCAGCTCCGGCGTCCATTTTTCTCCGAGAAATTCACTGAAGGTCTTTAGGAGAGCTTGATTTATCCATTTAAAGTGAAGGCTAGTGAAGCTATAGGAAGCATGATTGGCGCTGATTTCCAACAGGAGTTTGGTTAGTGGCTCTGGTTTGTCGATATTCTCGATGATGGCAGCGAATACTCCAACAAGCGCTGACTTTTGAATCGCGGTGTCGGCCTTAATGTGGTTTGCTTCTGCTTCCGGGTGATTTAGAAAAAGATTGCTGTAAAATCGGTCTACAAGTTCGAATGCGATGGGTCTCATCGATTCGAATGACGATTTTAATTCATTGATGCACAATCCCATGGAGCTTGCTCCGGCAAGGCAGAATTTCATCATTTTTTGCATTGCATCATCGGAAAAAAACCTAAAATGTTTAGCTGTCTTCGCCGAGAATTTAGTGCCCTGTCAGGGAAGATTTTGAGGGTTGGCAGCCCACTGGCGAACCCGCTTTCTTAAAATTGCCTCGATGATTTCATGTCTGCGGGCAGCGTGCCGATACTGAGTTTGGTCTTTTTATTGGTTTCGGGGACCGTAGGGTGAGATTTTGTAAAAGGTGCTATTAACCTACGTAATTGCACTGGATTCGCTTATGAATAAAATTCTCTTAGTTGACGATAGTCTGGCAGTCCTATCAGCCCTCAAAGATCAAATTAGCTCAGATACCTTAATAGTTCAGACTGCCAGTTCTGTTCGTAATGCTCTTAAACTGATTGAAGTCTCATTGCCTGACTGTATCCTTACTGATTACGAGATGCCTGACACCGATGGGCCAGCATTTTGTAGGTTGTTGAAAAGCGATCGGCGTTTCCAGCAAATTCCGGTGATTATGCTGACGTCCATGACAAGTTCGGACTCGCTCCTGACAGCGATTGAGGCCGGGGCGGACGATTTCATTTCCAAAGATTCTGATATTCGTATCATCATCGCCAAAATATCCGCGATGCTTCGCCTCAAAGCCAATCAGGACGAAGTAATTCGTCTCAGGAGAGTGGAAGGTATCAAGCAGATCATAGCCACATATAATCATGAATTTAACAACCCGCTGACGATAGCTTTGGGTAATCTCAACTGGCTCAAGAGGAATAGCGAAGAGCAGGAATACAGAGTTCGATTAGAGAGGTTGGGTGATGCACTTCAAAGAATGACTGAGCTTGTTAAGAAAATTCGTGAGTTACGCGACTATGTTGAGTCAAAATATGCTGCAGGCGAGAGTATCGTCTCGATTTCTGAATCAACCGAAAAAAAAGTCGGGTAATGCGAAACTACAGTGGCGTAGATTAAAGAATATAGGGGTTGTTTCAATAAGCAGCACGAAGTGCCGCACATACTGTGCCTTTGAATCGCATCGTCGTGCGCGTCATCACCAGCCTGATCGAATGCAAGGCCGAGATGGGGCATAAAATAGGACCAACGGCCTATCGCTTTGCAAGTTTTAAGCACTGCAAAAACAGACCGCTGTCCCAAACCCCGATGGCCTATATCTTTGATACCGCGCTGAAGAAGGCTGGCATCCAAAAATCGACCCTGCTGCCGCTATAGCCCGCATACCGTAGTGTTCAAGGAACCCAGGAGAATGGGGAATGTTTACCATCATTTCAATGTGTTATGGATGAATCATCGACATACCCCAATATATTGATTTGATTTTCTAGCCTTAAAAAATTGATTTGATCTTCTAGACTCGGGGTGTTATTAGCCAATTAAAGTTTATAAATAATCTTCTTCTTTTGAAGGTTGCAAGCCCGAGGAGGACACCATGACCATCTGTCGCGGACCTCAAGATGAGTTTGTCGATGCGGTTGACAGCATCGAACTTATCACGGATTCGGTCTTGGCGAATTCGATTGACGGTATCTTGGTGAGCGAAGAGCAGCGTAATATTTGCCGCGTCGTCGCCATGCATAAAGCCATTACACTTACCATTCTTGGTGAAACAGGGACCGGAAAAGAAGAACTTGCGAGAATTGTCCATAAGATGCGCGAGGCGAACGAGGGGAAGGTTCCGTTTGTAGCCCTAAACTGCGCAAATATCTCTGGTGATATTGCGGGTTCACTCCTGTTCGGACACGCGAAGGGGGCTTTTACGGGAGCGCAGGCAGCTAGTCTTGGGGCTGTTGCAGCGGCTGACGGCGGCATTCTGTTTCTTGATGAGATACATCATTTACCTAGCGATACGCAAAGGCGCCTTTTGCGAGTTATGAACGATGGTAGCTATGCCCGCTTAGGTGAAACAACCGAGGCAAAAGCTACGATTCAAATCATTGTGGCCTCGACCAAAGATCTCGATGATGCAGTAGATGATGGCTCCTTTCTGTTGGATTTAAGGATGAGGCTCACTGGGATCGAAGTGTATCTACCTCCGTTACGCGAGCGAATCGAAGACATTGAGAATCTCGTCCGTCTGATCATGGCCAAACACGGGATCAAAGTCAGTCCCACGGATTTTTTTGAGATTGTCGCGAGATGCAAGAGCTACTACTGGCGCGGCAATATCCGGCAGCTTGCCAAAGTTATTCAGACTATGGGAGTTATAGCTCATCTCAACAATGCACCGGTCAAAGCATGCAGTATGCCTGAGTTTCGATCGATGTTCGCCCCGAGTCCCTCTGATGAATCGGCAAAAATCTCAGGAAAAACCTCTCAGGCTATCAGCTATGCTTTGGAGCTAATTGCGAAGACATCCTCCGAAGATATTCCACTTGAGATGGTTAGCCTCGCGGTTGAAAAAGCGGTCATAAGTGAGGCTCTTAAACGTCATGTGAAGATCACAGACGTTTATCGAAGCCTAGGTATCTCGCGCACCAACCTCGACTTAAAACGTAGGCGTCACAATCTTTAGAGTCATTTTCGTTGGGTCTCAAAGTTCCATTTTCGGAACATAAACGTTCCAAATAAAATCATCAAAACGGCTAAATCTTAGAAAAAGTGTGTAATGTCACGGGGCACATTTCTGGCACATGACTTGCTTCATGAACATCAGCAACAGTTTACATCGAAAATCTTTTTTGGGGAGGGCTGTTATGAAAGTGTCACATACTTTCAAAATCCTTGCATTTTGCATGGTAACTTTAGGTGGAGCAATTCCAAGTTGGGGGGTGCCCCTTGACAACACAATGTCTATGCCTCGCATCGAACTTAGTGGTAAGTTTGCCACCAAGTACGATCTATCCGAAGATGCCAATGATCCTCATTTATTCTACATCGCGCCAACCGGAGGTCGCTTAGTCGATAATAATGGAATGCCGGCTCTTTCGTACGCAACAGCGCTGCGAGAGGATCAAAAGTTTGGAGTTCTAAATGCCATTTTTAGCTTTAGGATTCCCCCCGAGGATTTTGATGCGATTCGTGCCGAAATAAAAACCCAGGACCCCGATGCCCGTCTTAGGCCGCTGCCTTTTACACAAACAACACCCGAAATTGCACTGGCAGGTTTTGGTGATAGCGAGGGAGCATGTTTTACGGCAACTGATTTTATCACGGGCCAGGAAGTGACCCAATGCATCGACCTGGTGTATCGGTCAAAGATAGCTGCCCGCGGTCCAACTCTGGGTGAGGAACTGGCCATTTCAATGGTGGTGAGTCCAGCAGGTGTCGATATCCTGCCCCACCTTTTGCGCGGAGGTGCGGGCCTCGTGGTAAAGTTAGACGGTCTGTATCGCGCGGCCCTACCAGCTTTTAAGGCGACGATCTTGGCCGATTATAAAAAACTCTATATGAGCTTTGCCGCCTTTCTGGGCTACAGCGGCGGGATTTGTTCGGACTTGGGGCTTTCGGCCTTCTTTGAAAAGGAAATCGCCTGCGCTGCAAACAATGTCAATGCAAACGGTAATGCATGTTCAATCAAGGTTACATATACTGATTCACTCGGTCGCAAGTTCAACAATGTTTTTGCCGCAATCCCTAGCGGCGATGAACCGAGTGAAGTGCAAGCTTGGTACAAGGAAAATCACGATCGTGTTGATATTCTTTGGACTGCAATAGATGGTTTGCGTACGGACTTTGAAGCGAAATTTCTTCAACCTATCGTAGGTCGCAAGGCTGAGGTGGATAAGAAAGCGGCGAAGGGATTTACCTTCAGGGCAGATTCGTCGGTCAGCGAGAGCGTTGGTACCTATGAATTTGAGCGCGACATGTTGCAGTCGGTAGGTCCAAAACTTAAGACCATGGTCGGATATACAATCTGTCTGGATATTAATGGCGAGACCGGTGAGGTAAAAAACTATTTGGGAGGAAACTGCAAGCGATTTCATTCTGGACAGAATTCGCCTGAGGATATGCTTCCGGTTGTTGATGAATTCAATTCGTCAGGAAATCTTGCGAAGCCGATGGTGGGTTCTTTGGCTTGGGATAATCGATAAGGTTCTCTTGAGGGCCGGGATTGATCCCGGCCCAATTTAGGCAACTTGGACGAGGATGAACGCCATGAAAAAAACGTTTTTCTTAAGTACTTTTTTACTGATCTTAGTGATTCTTTTAGGTCATCAGTCTGACCTCAATTCGCAGTCTGTGGATCAACCAAGTCTGGATAATTTTGAGCATAAGGCTTTTGCGGATGCCGCGCGTCGGCGCTATGACGTAAAAATCCCAGCCTCGATCACCCCTGCATCTCCTGCCGATGCCGAGGACATCCGAAACATTGTTGCGACGGAAATTTTGATTCAGCAGCTCATAGGCGAAGCCCGCGTCAATAATCCAGAACTCATTGCCGAAGTGGAGGGCGAGGTTATGGAACGGCAGCCCAAAATCTATGTTTTGACTCCATTGACAAAAAAGGGAAGTTTTCAAAAGCAAGCCATACTAGTAACCGACACACGCCGGTGTTCTGAAAAGCTCAATACACCCGAGCATACGGCGAAGGTATCGGCTCTTTTTTCTGACTTTTGCGTCGATGAACTACTAGAGTTCCCGGGAGGATTTGATCGTAATGAGATTATTCAAATTTCGGTTCACGAAGTGAGTGAGCGCAACTCGATTGAGCAGGCAGGTCAGCAATGGGACCTTTGGATGGGGGTCATGCTTCGCAAAGCGATCAAACATGACTTTTTAATGGCAGGCACCAAGTAACTCGCGTTGATGGGTTGGGCCAAGTCAATTCTTTAAAAAAATATCCAGCGACGCAAGATTTCGTGTTCTT